>JBIKVL010000518.1:0-4115 GCA_044356875.1 Pirellulaceae bacterium
AAATCAGCACACCGCCGCCGATTCCCATCGGCACTTCCACGGGTCCATCGGCCAGCACATGGACTCGCAAAACGCCGGTGACCAGCAAATCGCCGCTCGACGCCAACCGCGTGGAATACTGGGCGCCCGCCCAGGCGAACAACGCGGGCGGCGGCGTTTCCCGCAGCTTGCGATTCGGGTGAGCGCGGTTCCACAGCTCGACATATTTCTCATAGGGAACAACGACCTTCTCGGCCTTCTCGACGCCTCGCGGATCTTCGTGGTCGAACGGCACAAGGATCGCGTCGGCGGGCAGCGTGATCGGCGGCCCCGCCTGGTCGTTGCGATCATCGCGATCGTCGCGATTATCGCGTTCGTTGGAATTCGCCGTCGTCTGCTGCGCGAGTAGCCCACCGGTTCGACCATCGGCCGCTCCGAGCGCGATCGCGACCCCGATCAGCAGCGGCCAGAGCATCGGCCGCGGAGAGCGGAACGCGGCGATGAAGCGGCTGGCGAGTCGCTGACAGATGCCCGCCACACCGCGACTCGTGGACGACTGCGCGAGCCAGCGCGCGAACGAGCACGCGAACGAGCGTGCGAGCCAGCGTGCGAGCCAGCGCGAACCGCTCCGGGCGACGTACCAAGCGGTAAGCACGGCCAGTCCGCCGAAGAGATAGTCGGCGAGCGTGCCCATGACGTAGTTCCAGGGCGTGAGCAGCGGTACTGTGGCGGTCGCCAGGAAACCGGCCAGAAGCCAACGCGCTCGTGCGCCCACTGGCGCCGCAGTCTTCACGACGCCCCAGCCGACGAGCAACATAGCGAGCGTCCAGGACAGCGCGACGAGAAATGGATGATGCACGACGCTGAGGCCGAGACGCGGTTCGTGGCCCAGGCTGCGGAGCGTCAGCATGTCGCCGCCGCGAGGATCCAAGAACGAATCGAAATCAAACGGCAGGCTGCGGACACCTTCGAGCGCCCAGAGGTCTTCGTCGGCCTCGACCTGTTCGTCCTCCCGCGCGTCGGATGGCCTGTCCGTCTCTCCGCTCCCCGCCTTGCCCGACTGCAGCGCCGCGGTGACCGCTTGACCATCGGCAGCCACTTCGCCGCCGCGGGCTTGGCCGGCGTCGCGGGAACGGACCACTCTGCGTCCGACTGTGCCAGACGCTCGTGAGGAAGACAGCTTGTCCGCCAGTTCGAGCACGTCGTTGGCCGCATTCGCGTCGGGGCGCGGCTCGGGCGCCGATTCGGCCGTGGGCGCGGGTGGAGTCGCGGTTGCGGGCGCCTCGGCCGGCATGGCGAATTTGGTCACTGCCTTAGGCTGTCGCGGTCTGCCGCCACCGCCGCGGAAGACATTGCCGGGGCCGCGTGGCGCGGATTCGTCGAGGGTCATCTCGGCCTTTTCGTCCGCCATTGGAAGATCGCCCAGCGCCGCGTCGTCCGCGACCTTCGCGTCGGCTTCCGGCATCAAGCCTCCCATCGGGCCGCCGAACGAACGCGACATGTCGCCGCCGAACGCGCCGCCCATCCCGCCTCCCATTCCTCCCATGCCACCCATGCCGCCGCCACCCATGCCGCCAATGCCACCCATTTCGCCGCCTCCCATGCCACCTGGGAACGGCGAGGCCATGGGAGCTGGCGCGGAGGCGGGAGGGTAGGCACGACTGTCCGTGGCCAGATAACCGCGCCGCCCCACTAGGTCCATCATCGGTAAAAGTCTGCGGAACGGATTGAGTTCCAACGAACTGCCCCAGTCGGCCGCGTCGCGGGAAACGTTCGCGGCGGCGACAGCGACGTTGACCCACGGCGCGCGTCGCAAAGCGAAGAGATTGCGAGTCACCGGATCGGAGTCGTCGGGAAACACGTTGCCGCCTCGCGACGCGACTCGGAAGCTGGTCGGCAAGCGCACCTTCCAGAGCAGTTCGGCTTCGAGCACGCGCGCCGCGCCGCGACCCGCGTCATCGCGAAGGAACAACGCGGGCGCCGAAGTGTCGACGTGTCCGAGCCAGCGATGCGAATGGATCGGCTGTTCGTACACCACTTGCAAATCGCGTTGGATCACGGGATCGGCGGGAAAGCTCAACAGCAACGCGATCGCCCCATCGACCTCGACCCGCTGCGGCGCCATCGGCCGGCCGTCGACCTGCGCCGCCCAAAGATTGGCGTTGGCCGGCAGACGCAATTCCAGGAAGGACGAACGGATTCGCAGCGCGTACCGCGCGACGCTCAAAGCCCGCCCGTTTCCGCTGAGCAATGTGACCAGCTCCGCTCGCTGCACGATCGCCGTGGGCAAGCCGTGGGCGTCGCGCCGTTGCAGCTCGACGGTCAGTTCGGGCGTTTCACCGACGTAGCCGAAGGCGCCGAGCAATCGCTTGCCAACGACGTAGTCGGCGCCGGCGAGTTCTCCGATGTCGACCTTTCGCGGCTTGCCAGGCCCGGCCTCGTTGACCTTCACCGCGATATCCAACTCGGCGTTCCCCTCGACCGCGACGAAGCCGGACTGGTACGCGACCGTCGACGGGGCCGCTCGCGCGATCGGCAACCGCCATGACGTAGCCGCCGAGCCCGCCTGGGGCAGCGGCTGCGGGAACTCGATCACCAGTTGCGCGGTCTGCGACGCGGGCGCGGCGAGCTGCACCCACCAACGCCGCCACTCCTTCGCGGTTGTCGCGGTCGGGGCGATTCCGAATTCCTTGACGATGGTGCCGCCGCTGCCCTGGATCGAAATCGCGTCGGGCGTGTCGGCTGGCAAATCGATTTCCAACCGCGACGTCTTGCCTTCCCGCAAATCGAATTTCAGCTCGTAACGCGCCTGCGTGACGGCCGTTTCCAGCTTGAGGAAGGCGTGCGTGTGGGCGGTCATCCGCGGCGCGATCCGTTCGATGTCGAACGAACCCGAGTAGGGATGGGCCGCGTAGCGGTAAGCGAGCGCTGTGGGAACGCCCGCCCAACCAAAATTCGCTTTCTCGTTGTCGTCCAGCGGCGCCAGGCCCCGCAGGGCGTCCGCGTCGCGGGGCATGACCTGAAAATCGTCCGTCGTTTGAATCGCCAACGCGCCGTCTTCACGCGAAGCGCCGACGACCGCGAACACGGGATAGTCGAAACTGAACCGCGGCGTTTTCCATTCGCCCAGCCACCCGTCGGGCGAGCGTTCCGCGATGAACGAAACGGTCGCCACGCTGCCCGGCGCGACCGCGTGTGGCAAGACAACTCGAACCCGCTGGCGGCCGCTGCCCGCGTCGGCCACTTCAAACGCCAGCGGCTTGCCGTCGCCACCGGTCACGGTCGTGATCGTCCAGCCGGCCGGAGCGGTGAACGGCACGGCGAACAGCCGATCGGTTTCCGGCACCAACCCCCACGTGCCCGCGACCCGCCACTGCTGCGGCGACAGTTGCAACAGCAAATTGCCGGTCGCCAGCACCCGCGGCTCGGGAAGTTTGAACTGCGATCGCAGCGAATAACTGCTCTGCGGCGCGTAGAACGCGGCGACGGGCCGCACCAGCGGCGCGGTGGGGTCGACCGTCGCGACCGTCGCCGGCAACGCCTTCGCCAACACGCCCAAATCGATCGGCAACAGGCCGGAGGACTCGAGCGACTGAACTTGCCGCGGCTGTTCCGCAAGCACGCCGAGCACAGCGGAATGGCCGGCGACATCGAGCGGTTCGAGTTTAGGAAATGTCCAATCGACGGGCGCCGGACCGGGACGCGTCGCCACAATCTCGATCGCCACTTGGTCGCGGACCGCCTCGGCCAGCCGCACGTCGAGCGTGTTGTCGGCCGCCACAACGCTCCAGCGGCTGAGCTGCGGCGATTTCACTTCGGTGACTTCGAAGTTGGCGGGCAAGCGGAAGCGAAAGCTGTCCGCCGCTCCGCGGACGATCCGCAGCGACATCGTGACGTGCAGCCGTTCGTAACCCGCCGTTAACTCGTCGACCAGCACGCCGCGGGCGATCACCAGCCGTTGCTCGGCGAGCTGCCGGTTGTTGAGCGTCAGCACCAGCGGTTCGGTCGCGCTGGGCAACAGTTCGAACCGCGTGACGTTGGCGGCCGCGTCGACCTCGCGCGACACCACGGCCGCTCCGGATTTCACTTCCACATTGCCCGGCACGGTCAAACGCAGCCGCGATGCGGGCGCCTGC
>JBIKVL010000519.1:0-4113 GCA_044356875.1 Pirellulaceae bacterium
AGCCGCTTCTCGGCCTCTTCGAGCCGCAGGGAAGCGCCCGCGAAGTTATCGCCATGCAGCGCCCAGTGCGCGACGTCCTCCCGCAAGCCCCATGCCAACGTCGTCGCGCAGAGTGCGAGGGCCGTTCCCGCCGACAGGTCGATGCCGCCAGCGACGATCACCAAGGTCATGCCGAGCGCCGCGACCGCCACCACGCACGTCTGCACCGTCATCGTGCGGAAATTCAGCGTTGTGGCGAAAGTGCCATCCGCGAACCAGCGGTCCGCGACCGCGAAAAACAGACAGACCGCCGCCAACGCGAGCAGCGGTCCCACGCCGCCCACCACGCGCCGAACCGCCGTGCGCCACGGTGACGCCGGCCGAACCGTGGAAGCGTTCGCGACAGTCGAGTTTTCGCCGGGAACTGCTCCGGCGCTCGCGTTCCCGATTGGCGCGTTCCCGATTAACGCGTTCCCGGCCGGCGTGTTTCCACGTGGAGGACCGTCCGTTTTCGCATCGAGGGGACCATGATCCGCCATTAGCCGTTGTCCTCCGGGCGCACCGCGCACGCCATGATCGATTCCTCGGTCCAATCCGAGGCCGCTCGGACTTCCCGCAGTCGGCCTCGGGAAAACACGCCGATGCGATCGCAAACGGCCAACAATTCAGGCAGGTAACCGCTGACAAAGAGGATCGCTTTGCCGGCGGCCGCCAGTTCGCCGAGCATCCGATAAATCTGCGCTTTGGTGCCCACGTCGATGCCCCGCGTGGGCTCGTCGAGCAGCAGGACGGAGGCGTCCTGGTGCAGCACACGGGCCAACGCGATCTTTTGTTGGTTGCCGCCCGACAGGCTGCTCGCCGGCTGTTCGGTCGAGTCGGCTTTCACCTCGGCCCGCTTCAGCCAATCGGCCACCGCGCGTCGCCGCGCCGACAGGTTCAGCCAGCCGCAGCGCGTGTACGGCTTCAGGTGGCTCAAAGTCAGGTTGTCGTTCAGCGAACGGCTAAGCGCCAGTCCTTCGCCCTTGCGATCCTCGGAGAGAAAGCCGAGGCCTGCGCGGATCCGCCGCGCGGGGCCGCCGCCCAGTTGTCGTTGGTCCAGCCAAGCGGCGCCCACGCGGGTCGCGTCGAGTCCGAACAA
This sequence comes from Pirellulaceae bacterium, assembly GCA_044356875.1. GTDB lineage: Bacteria > Planctomycetota > Planctomycetia > Pirellulales > Pirellulaceae > CAIXSC01. Next base: position 1,118 of record JBIKVL010000519.1, read on the forward strand.
CGCGCGAAGCGTTTCCGTCCGGCCCGCGCCGACCAGTCCGGCGAAGCCGAGGATCTCTCCGCGATGGATCGTGAAATCGACATCCGTGGGCAGCTTGGAGCCAGAGAGCCGCTCGACCCGCAACGCCACGTCGCCGGGGCGACGCGACACTCGGGGAAACAGTTCCGCGATATCGCGGCCCACCATCAGCCGCACGATGCCCGCCTCGTCGATGCTCGAAAGCGGACCGCTGCCGACCGACCGGCCATCGCGGAGCACCGCGTAGCGATCGCAAACCCGCCGGATCTCTTCCAGGAAATGGCTGATGTAAATCACGCCGATCCCGGCCGACCGCATCCGCCCGATCACCGTGAAGAGGCGTTCGACGTCCGGTTTGGTCAACGAACTGGTCGGCTCATCGAAGACCACGATCCGCGCTTGGCGGACCAGCGCTCGGGCGATCTCCACCAACTGCTGGGCCCCAACGGAAAGGCCGCGCACCGGCGTCTCGGGCCGCAATTCGGGATGGCCTAGCATGGCCAGCACTTCGTGGACGCGGCGCCGCTGAACGCGCCGGTCGACCAGCCCCCACCGCGATTGCTCTTGCCCCAACATGACGTTGTCCTCGACCGACAAGTCGGGGCACAACGTCAGTTCTTGGTAGATCATCGCCACGCCCGCCGAACGAGCCGCCGCCGGACCGCTCGGCGCAAAAGCCTGCCCCCCAATCCGCAGTTCGCCAGCGTCTGGAGCGACAGCGCCGCTGAGCACCTTCATCAGCGTGCTCTTGCCCGCTCCGTTTTCCCCAATCAGCGCCAACACCTCGCCCGCGTTCAGCTCCAGATTGACGTCGACCAACGCCGTGGTCGGTCCGAACCGCTTCGCGACTCGACGCATTTCGAGCAGCGTTCCCCCTTGCGGCCCCGGGTGTGAAGCGAGCGATGTCGCGGACATAGGGCCAGCTCCGGAAACGTGGCCAAGGCCGGAGATTACGGGGCGGACGCGGCGTTCAGCAGTTCCGCCATGCGTTTGCCGGCGAGCTGTCCGCCAACGCGGTTGTCGGTCGCCACGTAGCTCACGTACTCGTTTTCGTCGGTGTCCAGGCCGCTATCGAAGACGACGGTCGGAATGCCGTTGGTCGACGCCTCGCGGACCACCTCCACGAGCGCTTGCGAATCGAGCGGCGCGAGGCAGATTCCATGGACCTTCTTCGTGATGAAGTTCTGCACGAGCTTGATCTGTTCGCCTCGGTCGCTTTCGAGTGGCGGACCCTGCCAGAGGATTTCGACATTGCCAAGTTCCTCGGCGGCCCGCAACGCGCCGTAGTGGACCGACTTCCAGAATTCGTGCGTGGTCCCTTTGGGAATGACCGCGATGCGGAACGCTTTGCCGCCAGTGCTCGCCTCGGTGCCCGAGGCTTGCGGCGGGTGCAATAGCTCCCGCATCCGCGGCTCGTTCATGTTCGCAGGCGTCGCCAGATACTCGCCTGTCGGAATACGCTTTCGCAACCGACCGTCCGCGAACAACCGCGGACGATCGGCGTCGCGGACCGACTTCGGATCCAGATGGGCCATCAGCGCCTTGACCGCCAGTTCCCCCATCGTGACCGGATCTTGCAAGACAATCCCATGCATTGAGCCGTCGCGCATCGCCTGCACCATCCGCTCGTTGGGATCGAAGCCCACCAGCTTCACCTTGCCCGACAACCCCAGCTCTTCGAGCGCCCCGAGCGTGCCGTTGGCGTTCGGTTCGCAGACCGCGAACACGCCCGCGACTTGGCCGCCGAACTTCTGCAGCACTTGCTGCGCCTTCGCCAGCGACTCCTCAGGCGTTGTCCCCGCGTACTGGTCGGACGAAAGTATCTTGAGACGCGGATGGCTATGGACCTCTTCGAGAAATCCCTCCTCCCGCTGATAAGTGCTTTCGCTACCCGGCGTATATCGCAGCAGGATCACGCCCTTGCCAGCGCCATTGCCAGCCGTATCGCCAGCCGTATCGCCAGCCCCGGCCGAGCCCGCATCCGCTTGCGGGCCGGCATCGGGGTCGTTCGATCCAGCCCCGCCCGACGCGCCGCCCGAATCGCCGTTCGCCGTCATCCCGCCAGCCGCTCCGCCCGGTTCGCTGCCACGCTGGCATCCGCCGAGCGCCAACGTGCCGATGGCTAGGAACACGAGAGCCATGGGACCGAACGTCGCGACCGCGAAGTTCGGCGAGAAACGCGGCAAAGACCGCAGTAGTGACCGCAGCAACGAACCAAAGAGCCGCATAGAACCGCCTCCGCCTAGACGATTGCTTACTCCCGCAACGCGGACCTGTGGGAACATAACAGGCCCGCGAGATGTGCATGACGAGCGAATTTAGCGCGGACCGCCTCGATCTGGGCGGTCACCGCGGTCCACAGACCGATCGTTTCGATCGGCCCGCTCACCGCGCTCGGCCCGTTCACCGCGCTCGGCCCGCTCACCGCGCTCGGCCCGCTCACCGCCGCGATAGCCGCTGCGATTGCCGCCTCGCGGACCGCGATCTCCCCGATCGCCGCGATCTCCCCGCCCTCGATCACCGCGATAGCCGCGACCGCCATTGGGATTCCGAGCGCGGGATTCCAAGTTGGCTTGAACAAGAATCCCGACCGTCTCTTCCCAACTGGGCACGCGTCGCAGTCGTGGTTCGCTTGCTCCGACACCGGCCAGTTGCTCTTCGTCGCCGTCGTCGGCGGTCGAGTCCTCGGCGTCCGCTTCGTCTTCGAGGGAAACGCCGTATGGAGTGCCCTTGAGGTCTTCGAGCGGTTCGAGGGCGTCGGTGTCTTGGTCGGACCCGCTGGTTGCGGCGGCGTCGCGGTCGCGTTTGCCGCCACGGCGGCGACGACGGCGACGACGGCGGGATCGGCGTTCTTCGCCTTCTTCGCCGCTCTCCGTTTCGGCTCCCTCTCCGCCCTCCCGCTCGCCCGTGGCGTCAATGACTTCCTCGGCCTCAAACTCCCCGCCAGCTTCCATGGGCTCCAGGGTTGGTTCGTCCGA
>JBIKVL010000520.1:0-4112 GCA_044356875.1 Pirellulaceae bacterium
CCTTCCGCCCATGGCATGGGCGCCGCGCCTATCGCGTCACGCCCCTTTGCCCTCTACCGCGCCAGTCGCGCCAGTCGCTCTTCCGTTGGCGTTCGAGCGATCGGCGTTCACGCAATCGGCGGTTGGGGCGATCCGACTTCGCTCCTGCCGCGGCCGATCTTTGCCCTGCCGGCTCACTCGGGCAACGGCTTGCCCTTCGTCTCCGGCGCGAACCAAATCAAGACCATGCCGACGACATAAACAAGGCTCAACACCGAGCAGGCGTTCGCGAGGCCTTGCAGTTTTTCCACCAAGACGAGCAGCTGGAACGAGCCGATCGCGGCGAGAATGCGGCCGAAGTTGAACCCGAATCCCTGGCCGGTCGCCCGCACGCTGGTCGCGAATAGCTCGGGCAAATACAGCGGCAACCATCCGTAGAAGGACGCCGAGCAGGTTCCCGCGACAAAGGCGGCGAACAGCATGTGGTTGGAGTAGGCCGTGTTGGTTTGAAAGAGGTAGAGGACCGACCCAAACGCGAGCACGCACAATAGGAAGTACGCGTTTCGCCGACCCAGCCAATCTCCCATCAACGCCGCGAGCAACGTTCCCACGATCGCTCCGAGCGACAGACAGACCAGAACGTATTCTTTCGCCTTGGGCTTGACGATCAGCGCCGCCGCTTCCGGGCCGCTCTCCGCCAACACTTTCTCCCGCAGCTTCACGGTCTCCGCTTCCGCGATTTTATCGGCCCAAGCGGGCGCCTGTTGCGTCGCGCCCCAGGTTCCCAGCAACGCGACGCCGCTCAAGCTGGCGGCAAGCGCCATCCGCCGCAGAGTCGTGCCGAACAGGCTGTGCCGCTGCTCCGCCGTCGGGCCCTGGCTGGCCGCCGCGCTCGCAGTCCCCGCGCTCGCAGGCCCCGCGCCCGCGGCCGCCGCTCGCGGCGTCCCAGCCGCGTTTTGAGCGACACCCGCATTGCGATACCGCTGCAAGAACCGGACCACCGGATACGTGTACCCGGCGATCGCCATCGCCAGTCCAATCACGATCGCCAAGCCGCGCAGCAGGCCGCTGTGCTCGAACAACACCTCGCCACCGAACGTCGTCCGGTCATATTGATACAAATAAACCATGAGGGCGGGACCGAGCGCCCCGAGCAACACGCCGACCAAATCCTGGGTCGCCCAGTTCGAAGTATGGCCCTTTTCCCGTTCCTCTTCCCACTTCGCCGACTCGGGGACAAAGATGCGGATGAAAAATGTCAGGAGCGCGGGCACGATCCCCAGGATCATCATCACCCGCCAACAGTCGTTGGCGACAAGCCGCGCGGAAAGCTCAGCGGGCAGCCCGAGCGACAGCACCAACTGCTCCAATTGACCCTTGACGCTTGTGATGCCAATCCCCACGATCGCCACGAGCAAATAGCCGACGTTGGCGGCCGCGCCGATCAGGCCCGCCATGAACGCCCGCGATCGATTGGGAAACACCTCCATCACCAACGCGACGCCCAGGGACCATTCGCCACCCATCCCCAGCGACGCGACAAACCGCAAGACGCCGAGCTGCATCGGGCTGGTCACGCCGCCGCACATGGATGTGAAAACCGCGTACGTGAGCACGCTGATGGTCATCGCCTTCACGCGGCCAATGCGGTCGCCGAGCCACCCGAACAGCACGCCGCCGGTAGCGGCCCCGACCAGGAACAGGCCGGTGATCAGACCCAGCCACCGCGCGACTTCCTTCTCTTGGCCCGGCCCGAGCAGGTCCAGAATCGCTTGGCGGCTGACGAGCGAGAATACGCCCATTTCGGCCCCGTCGAACATCCAGCCGAGCAGCGCGGCGGTCAACGCCAACCAAGCACCGCGACTCAGCGGCGCCGCCGCCTCGCCCGCGCCAGCCAATCCGATGCTTGGTCCACTTGCCGCCGAAGACGCAGTCCCCATCGCTATTGGCTCCCGCCCCGTTTCAAGAGTGGCCGTTGAACTGAACCCTGCCGCCCACCAGCCGGCGAAAGTTCGACACTGTAATCGCCGCCGTTGGCCGCTACTTCAAATCGTACGAGTAGTGGAAGCTGCGGCCGTGCGCGGCCGGTTCCAAACCGTTTCCAGTCTTGCTGTTCGATAGGAAAATCCAGCCGGTCCAGCCGGGGTACAGCTGCGGTGGCGTTTGCGGGCCCGTGTAGCCTTCCTTCCGCGCCTTGCTCGGCACATAGTACGACTGGAACGTCATGCGCGCCCCGCGCGAATAGCCCCGGGCGGAGCGGTCGACTTTATCAACCGTTGCCTCTATCTGGTATTTGATCATCTCCGGTTTCGAATCGATCACGGTGACGTCGCTGACCCGCAAATGCAACAGTTCCGTCGCCTCCGTTCGCAACTTCTTATACTCGTCGTCCGTCAAATCGGCCCGCACCTGGACAGCGTTCGCCCATCCGGCAACGCCTACCAAGCCCCAAATGAACGCGATCCGCGCACAGCTCTTCCCGCCCATCGCTCACTCCCCATCGTTGAAAATCAACAAGTTGCCGCGCTGCCAAGCACAGCCCCGGCAGCGCATTCTTCCTTGCTCATCATGAGCGATCCTTTCCACCGCGCTAAAATCCCGTTGCGCGCTTCGATTTCATTCCTCGCTTGCCTTCCGTCGTGGCGCTTACTCGCTTACTCGCTTACTCGCGCGCTCCCAGCGATCCGCGGTTTGACATGTCGTGTTTAGACGGCCGCCGCCAGGGCCCGCAAATCGTCTTCGATTCTTTGCATTTGTTCATCCACCTCGCGGCGGGTGTCTTCCAAGTCGGCCAGCAATTCCGGCGGCACGTAGCTAAACATGTAAAACTTGACCTTCGGCTCGGTGCCGGAGGGGCGGACGGCGATGGCGTTGCCTTCCTCGGCGAAATCCAGGATCACCATGTCGCCGCGTGGCGCGTCGAGTGACTGGGGCGCGCCCCCTGGTTCAGTGCGGGTCAAATTCAGATAGTCGCGCACGCTGCGCACCGATCGTCCGCCCAGCGACTGAGGCGGGCGTTGGCGGAAACTCGCCATGAGCGCCTGCATTTTCGCCATTCCCTCCGAGCCCTGCATGGTCAAGTTCAACAGCTTTTCGCAGTGGTAGCCATGCTGCCAATAGAGCGATGCGAGCTTCTGATGCACCGATTGGCCCTTGGACTTGGCGAGCGCCGCGAGTTCGGCCATCAACATGCAGGCGACCGCTCCGTCCTTGTCCCGGGCGTATTGGCCCACCAAATAGCCATGCGACTCTTCGGCTCCGAAAAGGAACTTGTCCGGCCCGCTAGCGTCCATCGTGCCACCGATGTACTTGAATCCCACATGGAGATTGCCCTCGGTCGCGACGCCATAACTGTCGGCGATGCGGCGGATCATGTCGGTGGTGACGAGCGTCTTGACGACATAATAGCCCGCCGGCAGCCGTCGTCCCTGTCCTTTGCTGTGCAACATGTAGTCGCACAGCAGGGCCGCCAATTGATTGCCCGTGAACGTCGCCCATTCGCTGCCCGCCTTGAGCGTCAGCGGAGCAGCGCAACCCATGCGGTCGCAATCGGGGTCGGTCGCGAGTATCAGCTCGGCGCCCGTCGCCTTCGCCCGCTCGATGATCGCCGCGAACACCGGCGGATTCTCCGGGTTGGAAACGTGGCCCGGGACGTTCGGAAAGTCGCCATTGGGCTCGGCGTGCGGACCATACAATTCGACCGACTTGAACCCGTCCGCTTCCAGCGCCGGCATCACCGCCGACGCGCCGACGCCATGCAAGGGCGAATAGATGATCCGCAGATCCCGGGGACCATCAATCCGTTGGCCCGCAAGCGCCGCGAGGAACGCTTTGTCCACTTCCGGCGTGACCATCGCGATCCGGCCATCCGCCACCGCCGTGGCGAAATCGACCCGCTCGATCTGTTCGACCGCCATCACCCGCTGGATGATCCCCTTGTCGTGCGGTGGCAAAACTTGCCCGCCCGTCGACCAATAGACCTTCACCGCGTTGTCGCTGGGCGGATTGTGGCTGGCGGTCACCATAATGCCGCATGAGCACTGCTTGTAGCGCACCAGGAACGACAGTTCGGGCGTGCTGCGATATCCATCCAGGAAGTAGACCCGAAACCCATTAGCCGCCATGATCCCAGC
>JBIKVL010000521.1:0-4109 GCA_044356875.1 Pirellulaceae bacterium
CGTGCTGTTCGCGCGCTATCTGGGAGCCGCGAAGGAGATCGCGGACCACGCGGTTCTGCTGCCGGACGGTTTCCGCTTCTCCGCTTCGAAGACGCGGCGGGATTGGACGGATGAAGCGACCGCTCGCCTCCGAAAGTTCTACGGCGCGATTGCTCCACCCGATGGCAAACTGATCGTTCCACCCTACCTGCTCGCCACTGTCCGTCATCGCGAAGCTTTGAATGCGGGCAAATTCGACGAGGTCGCTACGCAAGAGAAGCTCAACGTGAAATACCTGCGGCTCCTGTGGGAGACGCTCGCCAGCCCAACCACCGCGCGGCCCACCGAAGCGTCGCCAGCTGCGGTGCCGGTCGCGTCGGCGGAATTGTCGCCGCTCGATGCGATTCGCGGAAAATGGCGGACGGCGACGGAGAAAGAGGTGGCCGAGCTGGCAGCGGACGTGGCCGGATGGCAAACCGCGCTCTGGCGGACCGCGCGGGTCGGTAGCTACTTGCGTCCGAGCTTCGGGCCGGCGGGCGATTCCGGAAACTCGTACACGGAAAGTTTGTCCCGCCAAGCGGCTTTTGATCATCCGGCCGCCGAGTTGGTCACGCTGCGATTGCCCGTGAAACCGGCGCCAGGCCAGTCATCGGTGACGGTCCACTTGGTGGCTCGCGAGCTAGGCTCGTCCGGGCCGATCGCCTGGCTGCGGCCACGTTTCGAGGGCAACGGCAAACCCGCGTTGCTGCTCCGCGACTACGCCCAATACGGCCCGGCCTTCGAGGCGAACATTCCTTCCGCGTTCGTCAACACGGCCGCCTATCTTTCAGCGGTCGTCGAGTTAACACACGGAACAGACAGCACCATCGAATTGGTCGCCGAGAAGAACCGGCTCCATGCCGCATTCCTGAGGCAATGGATCAAAGTGCTTGCAATCGCGCCGCGGAAGTCGCTAGACGACTCCGTGCCGGTTGGAGCCGCCTTGACGCTGCTCGATCTGAAGACGACGCCATCCCACGGCGACGCGATCAGCGGTTGGTCGAAAAGCGGCACGGACTTGCCGGTGGTAGTCGCGAATTCCTCCGATCAGACCCTGCAAATCCCCGGACGCATTTCGGCGAAGTCCATTGCCGTCCATCCAACTCCCCAGGAATTCGTGGCCGTGGTTTGGAAGAGTCCAATCGCGGGCAATGTGACGGTTGCCAGCCGCGTGGTTCACGCGCATCCAAGCTGCGGGAATGGCGTCGCATGGCAGCTCGAGCATCGCCGTGGCGACAAGGCGAAACTGTTGGGAGAAAGCGAGCTTGATCTGGGCCAGGAAGCGAAAGCCACCGCGAAGTCGCTCACGATCGAGAAAGGCGATTTGATCGTGCTGGCCGTCGATCCCCGCGACGCGAATCATGCCTGCGATCTCACCGAGGTCGCCCTGACGATCACGGAGGACGCCAATAGCGCGCAAGTCTGGGATCTCGCGAAGGACGTTGCTTGGGACATTCAGGTTGGCAACCCCCATGGCGATAAACGAGGCAACGCGGACGTCTGGAGCTTCGCTCGCGGACCGGCGCGAAAACCCAGCGGAAACGCGGCCAACTCGGTCGCCAACACCGTTCCCGGCAATTCCACGCTCGGACAATGGCGGACCGTCGCCGCCGACCCCGAGCGGCGTGCGGAGGCGGCGAAGATGGCCGAGGATGTCGCCCGCGTCCTGGCCGGACCTCGACCCGCGAAGGAACAAGACCCCGATCGCTTGCTGTACGATCGCTTGGTGACGGCGGAAAGTCCATTGTTCGCAGGCGTCGATTTGACCATGGTCGCCGAACGCGCCGTGACGACGGGAAGCTACGGACTGCCGAAGGAGCGGTTCATCAAAGCGACTGGCAGCGCGAGCGGCGCTGCGAACGGCGATGCGAACGGCACCACGCCAAGCGCCGCGAACAACGGTGCCGGTGGCGACCGGAAGAAAGAGACGCCGGGCGAGGATTTGCTGGCCGCCGGCGATGCGGTGATCGCGATCCAGTTGCCGGCGGCGCTGTTCGCCGGCCGCGAGTTCGTGGTCGACGCGAAGTTGGGCGGCGACGCCGCGCGGCGATTGGCTCGAGTGGTTGCCGCGACACAGCCGCCCGACGCGAACTCGCGATGGGATGGACCGGTGCTCGCCGCCGCCGACAGCCCCGCTTACAAGGCGATGATCGCGAGCCATGACGCGTTTCGCCGAGTGTTCCCGCTGTTCCTCTGCTTCCCCGAAGTGGTGCCCCGCGACGAGGTCGTTTCGCTCAAAATGTTCCACCGCGAGGACGAGCCGCTCGAACGGCTCTTCCTGTCGGCCGAGCAGTCGAAGGAACTTGACAGGCTGTGGGTGGAACATCGGCTGATCAGTCGCCAGCCAGTTGCCGAGTACGATTACCTGCCGCAGTTCATGGGATACACGACGCAGGACACGCCGAAGGCGTTGCAGCAGTTCTTCATCGACCGCAAGCCGAGGTTCAAGCAAGAGGCGGACGAGTTTTTGAAGTTCGAGGAGTCGGCGATTCCGGGGCAGCTAGAAGCGCTCGCGCGGTTCGCCGAGAAGGCGTATCGGCGGCCGCTGCGGGACAGCGAACGAGCCGAATTGCGAACGCTGTACGACGCGGTCCGCGCCAAGGGAGCGAGCCATGACGAGGCATTCCGCGGAGTGCTCGCCCGCGTGCTCGTTTCGCCCGCGTTTCTCTTCCGCGTGGAGACCGCGCCGGCGGGCAAGGAACCGGGCACGATTAACGACTGGGAATTGGCGACTCGGCTGAGCTACTTCCTCTGGTCGTCGCTGCCGGATGACGAGCTCAGATTGCTGGCAGCGGCTGGCCGGCTCCGCGATCCCCAGGTTCTTGCCGAACAAACGCGGCGGATGCTGAAAGACCCGCGGACACGCTCCTTGGCGATGGAATTCGGCACGCAATGGATTCACGTCCGGGGATTCGACGAGCTGAAAGAAAAGAACGAGCAGCTCTTCCCGCAATTCGACGCGACCTTGCGGCAAGCGATGTACGAGGAAGCGATTCTGTTCTTCCAGGACCTGTTCCAAGGCGACCGGCCGATCGCCAGCGTGCTCGACGCCGACCACACGTTCCTCAACGAGCCGTTGGCGAAGCACTACGGCATTCCCGGCGTCAGCGGACCGCAGTGGCGGCGGGTGGACGGCGTGAAAAAGTTTGGACGTGGGGGCCTGCTGGGGTTGGCAAGCGTGCAGGCGAAACAATCGGGCGCGTCGCGGACCAGTCCGGTGCTGCGAGGCAATTGGGTGGTCGAAACGCTGCTCGGCGAAAAGCTGCCACGGCCGCCGGCCAATGTGCCGATCCTTCCCGACCAGGAAGGAACCGATAAGCTGACAACGCGGCAGATGGTCGAGCAGCACGTGTCGAATCCATCCTGCGCGTCGTGCCATGCCCGCATTGATCCGTTTGGTTTCGCATTCGAGAACTTCGACGCCATCGGTCGATTCCGGCTGAAGGAGAGCAACGGCCAGCCCGTCGATACGAAGGCTCGGCTCCGGGACGGGACCGAGTTCACGGGGATCGAAGGCCTGCGGGATTATCTGCTCGCGAAAAGGAAAGAGACGATTGTCCGCTTATTCTGCCAGCGACTTTTGGGCTACGCCTTGGGCCGCGGCACGACGCTGTCGGACACAACCCTGATCGACCAGATGGTGGCCGCGACCAAGGCGAGCGAGGATCGAGTTTCGGCCGCTGTGCTCACGATCGTCGGCAGCCCGCAGTTCCAGATGATCCGGGGACGCGATGTGTCCGTAGACGAATAGAACGATGTAAAGTGCTGGGCAAGCAATTCCACGAAAACGGTGAAGGGTCGGGCAACTTTTCCAGGAGCGTACCGATGGCGTCCGTGTTGAAATCCCTGTTGTCGCGTCGCGCGTTCTTGCGTGGCGTCGGCGTGACGATGGCGCTGCCGTGGATGGAATCGTTGCCGGCGTGGGGAAGCGAGGCGAAAAACACGTCCGATCCACCCGTGCGGTTCGCCTGCCTCTTCGCGGGCAATGGGTTCCACAGCGCCGAATGGTGGGCGAAGGGCGAAGGCCGCGAAATGCAGCTCGGCAAAGTCCTCGAATCGCTCGCGCCGTTCCGCGAGAAGCTGAACTTCAT
>JBIKVL010000522.1:0-4105 GCA_044356875.1 Pirellulaceae bacterium
TCTCGAACAATTGGGAGGCTTTCAGCCGCTGTTCGCTGCGGCGCAGTTCGCGGACGTCCAGGATGTCGCCCGGCCGAAGCGAAATCCGGTTCATGACAACGCTTTGACGAGTGTGGGGAAATTCGCCATCGATCTTCACATCGATCTTGCCGACGCGGAACACATCGCCCTCTTGGATGCGATAGACCAGATCGAGTTCTCCGGGTTCTTCGAGGAATCGCGGGTCGGCCTGGACGTCGGCGAAAATATGGCCTTCGCCGCCGTAGGTGTCTTTCAGTTTGGCCACATCCCGGTTCATTTTCGCCTGGTTGAAATACTCGCCCGATTTCAAATTCAAATCCGACTGCAGGGTATCGGTCGCGAACTTTTTGTTGCCGATCAGCGATACGTTGCGGACGATATACCGCGGACCTTCGTCGATTACGAACCGCAGCTTCGCCCAGCGGCCGGATTCATCGAGTTCGATTTCGCGGCCGATGCGGGCGCGGAAATAGCCGAGGCCGCGATAGTAGGCGGTGAGCTTTTCCACGTCAGCATCGATTTTCTCACGGTCCACTTTGCCGGCGAAAAAATACCAGAGATAGCCGGCCTTCGATTCGATTTGCGTCTTTAGCCGGTCCCCCGACGCGATCGTGTTGCCGACGAACTCAACCGACGAAATGCGTTCGAGCTGGCCTTCGTTGATCACATAGACGACGCCCGCGTCCGTCGGCTTGTTGCCCTCGAGGATCGAGACTTCCGTTTTCGGGTATCCGTGCGATTGGTAGTAGTCCTGGATTTTCCGCCGGCCCTCTTCGACCGAATACTGGTTGAGCGACTCGCCGACCTTCATGTCGGCCTCTTTGAGCAGCGTTTTATCCCGCACGCCGCGATTGCCCAGGAACCGGATATAGCCAATCGTGGGCCGCTCGAGGACCTCGAACCGCACCACCACGCCGCCCGGCACGTTGTCGGTAAAGGTCCGCACATCGCGGAACAAACCGGACTGCGTGAGCCTCCGCACGTCCCCCTGGACCAACTGCGGGTCGAACTCGCGGCCCTTCCGCGTTCTCAGGTACGAATAGACCTTGCTGAGCGCCGCTTTCTTGTTGCCCCGCACAAGCACATCGACCACGATCGGTTGCCCCGTGCCCGCTCCACCCTCGACGCCTAACGCTGTATTAGATGCTTGGCCCGGTGCTTGCTCCGGTGCTTGCCCCGGTGCTAAACCCGCTGTTTGTCGTGACGGTTGCCCCGGCATGGTGGCGGCGGGACCAATGGGCGGAGCGGATCGCGGGAGCGGTGGGAGCGGCGTCGCGTTTTGGGGCGAACCGCGGGGCGGCAGCGGCGTGATCGCGGGAGCGGAACTATAAGGCCCCGTTCCATAGCCGCTCGCGCCGTTCGCGCCATTCGCCCCTTCATACGGAGGCAAATTATTCGTTTGAGCCTCGACGGCCGCGCACGTCGCGATGCTCAAGAGGATTGCTCGGAACCAAATCGTTGGCCGCATACCGTTTCCGTTCCCGCTTTGGGGCCGCAGCGCGGTTTGTTCGCCGTTTCTTTGTCCGCCGTTTGTTTATTTGCCGTTTCCAGGCCAGCTCGTTTGCGGACCGCGATCATCCCTGGAACGACACCCCGTTGGGCGGCGGAAGAAATACCGAATCCCGTTGGGGGGAACAAGGCGAATTCCCAAACATTCCGCGCATTCCGCGAGAATTGTTGTCACGGGGAATCATCGGGAATCATCGGGAATGATCGGGAATCATTGGGAATCATTGGTTCGAGAATCGCCCAGCGGCGATCTAGGGGACGTCCGCGGCGGCGAGAGCCTATCGGCCGGTCTTGACGCGAAACGCCGTCGGGCGTTACTGTTCGCCGCCCGCGCAGGATGTGCGGGAATGGATGGCTGGCGGCGCGGAATGCGTGCCGCGGCCCCGGCCCGGCGACCAGAGGCGAGGCTTGGAAAGCATGGAAGCGAATTATTCCCCAATCGCGTCGATTCGCGGCGGACGCCGACGACTGCCGGCTGAGCGGGCGGGCGCCCATCGTCGAGTCCGGGCGCGTCGCCAGTTTCTGGCATTCGCTTGGTCAATCGCGGCCGCTCTCACCTCGTCGGGCTGCGCGAGCTCTTGGCTTCGCGGTTCCAAACCGCCTCTCGATGAATTGGATTCCCCGGACGCGAAGGGGAGGGACGGCGAGGACTTGGCCACGGTGGGCGAGTTGACTCGACCGTTCGGCGTGGTCGGCCAGAAAGTCGAGGCGATCGCGTTGGTGACTGGATTGGCCGGTACGGGAAGCGACCCGCCGCCAGGGCCTCAACGGCAGTTGCTCGTCGACGAAATGCAGACGCGCAATGTCGAATCCCCCAATCAGCTCTTGGCATCGCCGAGCACCGCGTTGGTGCTCGTCCGCGCCGTTTTGCCGCCCGGCGTGAGAAAAGGGGACCGCATCGATCTTCAGGTCCAAGTGCCGTCGCGATCGGAAACGACCAGCCTCCGCGGCGGTTGGCTCATGCAGTGCCGCCTGCGGGAGATGGAACGGCTAAATGACCAAATCCGGACCGGCCATATCATCGCGCTCGGAGAGGGCCGGATGTTGGTCGAGGCGGCTTTCCAGGACAAAGCGGCCAAGGCGCTCGAGACGCGGGGATTCATTCCCGGCGGCGGCATCTCGCACACCGAGCGTTCGTTGGGGCTGGTGATGCGCGACGAATCCGGGAAGACGGTCAAGCGAGCGGGACTGATCGCGACCGCGATCAATGCCCGGTTCCACGCGGCGGACGCGGCGGGTGGCAGAACGTCGGTCGCGAACGCCAAACGCGCCGACTTCGTCGAGTTGCAGTTGCATCCGCGGTACGCGCTGAATTTCAAACGCTTTATCCGCGTCTCCCAAAATATTGTCTTGAAGGAAAAGCCGGCGCGACGCCGCGAGCGGATTCAGCAGTTGGCGACGAAGTTGTTGGAACCGCTGTCGACGGAAGTCGCCTCCTGCCAATTGGAGGCGATCGGCAAGGAGGCGATCCCGACGCTTAAACAGGGTTTGTCGTCACCCGACCTCGAGGTGCGTTTCAACGCCGCCGAAGCGCTCTCGTATCTCGACGTTCCCGAAGCGGCCCAGCCGCTGGCGGAGGCCGCTCGCGAATCGTCCGCGTTCCGCTGGGCGGCGCTCACGGCCTTGGCCGGCATGGGTCCAGACGCTTTCGACGCCCTCTCGGAATTGCTGCATGTCCCCAGCGTGGAGACGCGGTACGGAGCCTTCCGCGCGCTCAGCCAACGCCGGCAAATCAGTCCGCTGGTCCGCGGCGTGATTCTCGGCGATGAGGAATTCAGCTTCCATATCGTTCAATCGCAAGCCTCGCCCGTGATCCACTTTTCCCGCACTCGCCGCCCGGAACTGGTGCTCTTCGGCGGCGATCAGCGTCTTCAGCCGCCCAATCACCTGTTCCTCAACAAGCAGGTGCTCGTCAAACGCGTGGACGACGAGAACGTGAAGATCACCCGCTTCGAGCCGGGCAAAGAGAACCGCGAAGAGGTCGTGTCGTGCGTGCTGGCCCAGTTCATTCCCGCCGCCGTGCGAATGGGCGTTGGCTACCTGGACCTGCTGGTGGCTTTCCGGCAAGCGAAGTCCGAGGGCTGGCTGGATTCGCGCGTCGCCGTCGAAGCGGTTCCCCGGCCCGGCCGGGCCTATGAACGTCCCGGCAATTCGACTTCCGGCGCGTCGGGAACCATCGACGACGATAGCGACAGCAGCCAGGAGGACGATGCCGACAGTGACAAGGACACCGCGAGCCACGATGCGAGCCACGATGCCAGCCATGATGCCAGCGACACGGAAAGCCTCGGGGACGGCGCGGCGGCGGCGAACCGCCAGCCGGGCGGCGCTCGCGGCGCGATGAGCGACGACCCCGAGGAGCCGGCCGACTCCAAGCCTTCCTCCGCAAGCTCCACGAAGCTCGCGCGGCCCGACATTTTCGAGCGGGACCGGCGCCGCGTCGAGCCAATCGATCGCACTCCCGACACGCCATCCGCCTGGGACCGGTTCCTGGAACGATGGGTCGGAATCAAGACCGAGTGAGTCCATGCTGAAAGCGTTGGAATTAGCCGGTTTCAAGAGTTTCGCGGACAAG
>JBIKVL010000523.1:0-4102 GCA_044356875.1 Pirellulaceae bacterium
CGCCGCCGCTCGCGGCGAAGCGTTCGTCATGGGCCGCTACGATACGCACACGGTCGGCAGCCAAGTGTTGGTGCTGCCGAAGGATGTCGCGTACACCGCTCCGCCGGTCACCGGCAACTACATCGACCAACTCGTCGCCGGCAAGCTGAACAAGATCCGCATGTTGCCGAGCGGTCTCTGCACGGACGAACAGTTCCTCCGCCGCGCCTCGGTCGACATCACCGGCCGTCTGCCGACGGAAGAGGAGTACGCGGCGTTCATCGCCAGCACGGATCCCAACAAGCGGGCCGTGAAGATCGACGAGCTGCTCAATCGCAAAGAGTTTTCCGAGATCTGGGCGATGAAGTGGGCCGAGTTGCTGATGGTCAAGTCGAGCAACCAGGTCAGCTACAAGTCGATGTTTTTGTATTCGAACTGGCTGACCGACAAGGTCGCGAACAACGTCCCGCTCGACAAGATGATCCAGGAGATCTTGAGCGCCTCGGGAGGCACCTTCGGCACGCCGCAAACGAACTACTATCAAATCGAACGCGACACGTTGAAAGTGGCCGAAAACGTCGCTCAGCAGTTCATGGGCATCCGCACTCAGTGCGCTCAGTGCCATAACCATCCGTTCGACCGCTGGACGATGGACGACTACTACAGCTTCGCCGCGTTCTTCGCGCAGATTGGACGCAAGCAGGGCGAGGATTACCGGGAAACGATCATCTTCAACAGCGGCGGCGGCGAAGTCGGCCATCTGATCGGCGGTCGCGCTATGAAGCCCAAGTTCCTGGGCGGCGTCGAGCCCGATTTGGCGGGCCGCGACCGCCGCGAAGCATTGGCGAAATGGCTCACCTCGACGGACAACCCGTTGTTCGCCCCGAGCATTTCCAATCGCGTGTGGGCCCACTTCTTCGGCCGCGGGATCGTCGAGCCGGTGGACGACATTCGGGTCAGCAACCCGCCGAGCAACCCCGAGCTGTACAAGACGCTCGGCGACAAGCTGGTCGAGTACAAGTACGACTTCAAGCAGTTGGTGCGCGACATTTGCAATTCCCACACCTATCAGCGAAACACCGAGCGTAACGACTCGAACAAGGACGACGAGAAGAACTTCGCCCATGGCAATGTTCGCCGCATCCAAGCCGAACTGTTGCTCGACTGCATCAGCCAAGTGACGAACACCAAGGACAAGTTCCGCGGGTTGCCGCTGGGCGCCCGCGCCGTGCAGATCGCCGACGGCGGCACCAGCACCTACTTCCTGACCACGTTCGGCCGAGCCAACCGCGACACGGTCTGCGCTTGCGATGTGAAGACCGAACCGACGCTGTCTCAGGCACTGCACATGATCAACGGCGACACGATCCAAGGAAAGATCGCGGCCGGCGGCGTCGTGAAGCAGCTGCTCGATGGCGGCAAGACGCCGCCGCAGGTCATCGAGTCGTTGTACATCCGTGCCTTGGCGCGGCGGCCCTCGCCCGAAGAGCTGGAAAAACTTGTCGCCACGGTGACTCAGGCTGAAAATCCGCAGGTAGGACTGGAAGACGTGTTCTGGGCGGTGCTGAATTCCCGCGAGTTCCTCTTCAATCACTAAGGGCGGCGAGTGTTACTCTGTGGCGGCTGGCGACCGCCGATTGTTGGTCGAGCCATACGTCAGGGGAAGCGATAATGATGCCGATGTTACGAAGCTGGCTGGGAGAACGGGGTGTTCAGGCGATCGTGGGTTGCGGGATTGCCGGACTCGCGTGGGGATTTAGCTGCGTCGCCTCGATGGGACTATTCGCCCCTGCCGGAGTGTTCGCCCCTGCCGGAGTGTTCGCCCCTGCCGGAGTGTTCGCGCAGGAAGCGAAACCAGCGGAAGGGCCGAAGGTCACGTACGACGACCACGTGCGTCCAATTCTCCGCGAACATTGCTTTTCCTGCCACAACCAGAACGGATCGAAGGGCGGTTTGTCGCTCGAATCGTTCGCTAAGACGATGGAAGGCGGCAGCGGCGGCCAGGTCGTGTTCCCTGGCGATTTGGAAAGCTCGCGGTTGTGGACGCTGGTCGCTCACATTGAAGAACCGCGAATGCCGCCGATGCAGGACAAGCTGGCGGCTGTGAAGCTCGACTTGATCAAGAAATGGATCGAGGGCGGAGCGTTGGAAAACGCTGGGTCCAAGGTCGTGATCAAGAAGAAGAAAACGTTTGAAATGACCGCCAGCGGTTCCGGCAAGCCGACCGGCCCGGTGGCGTACCCGGAGAATCTGATCCGCCAACCGGTACTCGCGACGAATCGCGCCGCGGCGGTGACCGCGATCGCCTCCAGTCCGTGGGCGCCCGTGCTGGCGATCGCCGGACAGAAGCAGATCGCTCTGTACAACTCGGATAACGGAGCCCTTTTGGGCATCATGCCGTTCCCCGAAGGCGTGCCGTACGTCTTGCGATTCAGCCGCAACGGCGCGGTGTTGCTCGCCGGCGGCGGGCGCGGCGGACATTCGGGGGTGGTCGTGCTGTACGACGTGAAGACAGGGCGGCGGATCCAAAAATTGGGCGATGAATTGGACGCCGTGCTGTCGGCCGACATCAGTTCGGACATGAGCATGGTCGCGCTCGGCGGCCCTCAAAAGATGGTGCGGGTTTATTCGACCGACACGGGCGAATTGCTCTATCAGATGAAGAAGCACACCGACTGGGTGTACGGCGTGCAGTTCAGCCCGGACGGCGTGTTGCTAGCGACCGCGGATCGGAGCGGCGGGTTGTTTGTTTGGGAAGCGGCGACGGGCCGCGAGTACTTGAACCTGCGTGGGCACAATGGCGCCGTGTTCGACGTGAGCTGGCGGGGCGACTCGAATGTGCTCGCGTCGTCCGGCGAAGATGGCACGATCCGGCTGTGGGAAATGAACGACGGCAATCAGATCAAGAGCTGGGGAGCGCATGGCGGCGGCGCGATGAGTGTCGCTTACACGCACGATGGACGCATTCTGTCCGGCGGCAAGGACAACACGGTTAAGGCTTGGGATGGAAATGGCGGTGCGTTGAAGTCGTTCCCCGCGTTCCCCGAGGCGGCACTGCGGGTCACCTTCACCCATGACGGCGCTCGCGTCGTCGGTGGCGATTGGCTCGGCACCGTAAAAATGTGGAATTTCGCGGACGCTGCTCCCGTGGCGTCTTTGCCGCCCAACCCGCCGACGCTCGCCACGCAAGTACAGCTCGCCGGCCAGCAGGCAGCGGCGGCACAGCAAGCGGCGGCGACGGCCGCCGCCGAGTTGGCCGCGGCGCAGAAGGCGGCGGACGATGCGGCGACCGGTCTCAAGACAGCAACGGAGGCGCTCGCCGCCGCGACAACGGCCGCACAGCAGAAGGAAGCGGAACGGGTAGCCGGCCAAAAGATGGTCCAGGACTTGACGGTGGCGGCAACAAAGGCGGGCGAGATGGTGACAGCCGCTCAAGCCGCGTTGCAGGCGGCCAACAACGAGAAGGAAGCGGCCACAAAGGCTTTTGCCGAGAAGGCAGCGGCCGCGAAGGCGGCAATGGAGAAGGCGGCCGCCGAGAAGGCGAACGCGGACAAGGCGGCGGCCGAAAAGGCAGCGGCTGACAAGACGCTCGCCGACAAAACCGAAGCCGAGAAGACGGCGGCGGACAAAGCGGCGGCGGAGGCCGAACGGGTGGCAGCCGAGAAGGCGGCTGCGGACAAGACTCAGGCGGCGCAAGCGGCCGCCACGCAGGCCGCGGCGGCTCAAGAAGCGGCGGTGAAGGCCGAAGCGGAACGAGTCGCGGCGGAGAAGGTTTCGCAAGACAAAACGGCCATGGCGACGAAGGCGGCCGAAGCGGCCACGGCGGCCACAGCGGCGTCTCAGCAAGCGTTGGCAGCCAAGGCGGAAGCCGAGAAGCAGCTCGTCGCGAAGACGGCCGCTGCCAAGGCGGCGGCCGATCAAGTGCCGGTGGCAAAAGCGGCGATGGACAAGAAGACCGCCGACAAGACGGCGGCCGACGTGGCGGTGGGGCCCAAAAAGACGGCGGCCGAAGCGGCGGCGGCGGCGGCGGCTGGCCTGAAGGCGGCCGCGGATAAGTTGGCGGCCGACTTGGCCTCGTTCGAGCAACTCCCCGCGAAGTTGGCGGCGGAGAGCAAACAAGCGT
>JBIKVL010000525.1:0-4094 GCA_044356875.1 Pirellulaceae bacterium
GGCTGAAGCAATCGCAGCAGAGCCAGCGTGTTGCCGGCATGATCAACCGCGATCAGATCGACATCCTGCAGAGCGGCCACGTTTTCGGCCCGCAACGCGGCCGGGAAGACTGGCCGTCCCGGTCCTTTGTTGACGGCATGGTCCGCGGCGATCGCGACCACCAACAGGTCGCCATGGCGTTTGGCGGCCGCCAAATGCCGCACATGCCCCGGGTGAATCAGGTCGAACACGCCGTGGCATAGGACGATCCGCTGGCCATTCCGACGACGCTCGGCCAATTTCGCGGCGAGCGTTTCCGTGGAATGGATTTTTTCGTTGGTGGTCATACCCACACCGTAATCGACGTACGAATCGGATTCCGAAGAGGCCGCCGGTGCGCCTGACACGGGCGTCGTGCTCGAACTTAACCCAGTGCCGCCGTGCCCGCCTGGCATCGCCGGTTCGAGTGCCAGCTTCGACAATGAAAAGGAGTTATGGCTGATGTCGCCCGTTGCCATGACCGACCCTCTATGACTGCGAGGATTTTCATTCGCGTCCGGTTTTCCGACTATTTCTTATGCACGTAATCCATCGGTTGAACTCGCAGTTCTTCCAGGTGGTTGTGCACCCAGCGAATGGTTTCATCGAGACCGGCGTCGAGATCCACGGTATCGGTCCATCCGAGCGACTGGCGCGCCTTCCCGCTGTCGAGAATGTAGGCCGCGTCCTTGCCGAGCCGTTCACCGACGATCTCGACGCAATCTTCGAACGCGACGCCAAGCCGCGAGCAGATTTTGGCGACGAGGTCGCGAATCGAAATCAACTGCGGGGTGGAAAGGTGGTAGACATGGCCATTGGCGCCCTCGAGCGCGATCCTCCAGGTGCCCTCGGCGACATCGCGAATGTGGATGAACGAGCGGACCGAGGCGCCACCGCCATGGAGCGGTATTTTGCGGCCCAACCGAATGAACAGAATCGTTCGCGGTATGATTCGGTACAACTGCTGGCCTGGCCCGTAGACGTTCGCCGCGCGGGTGAACACCACGGGGAACTGATAGGCCTTTGCGAAAGTCATCAAACTCATGTCGCATGCGGCTCGCGAGACCGCGTAAGGGGTTGTTGGATTCAGCGGCGCGGACTCGGTTACCGAACCTTCGCAGCTTCCATACACCTCGGGTGTCGAGACATGGACATAGCGCTGTAAGAAATCGCAGCGTCTCAATTGGTCGTGGAATTTAACAGTCGCGACAACATTGGTTTCAAACCAATCCTCGGGGTGCCGCCAGCTCTCGGCCACCATGCTCTGCGCGGCAAAATTCACGACGATTTGGGGCTGAAAATCGTGGATGACCTCCATGATTTCGGCGAGGTCGCGATTCAAATCCAGTGAATGGAAGCGGAAATGGGAATGGTCGTCCCAGCGGTAGGGCAGCAATGCCGGCGTTGGCTCCGGAGAGCGGCTTATTCCAACCACCTCGGCCTTCGCTCGAAGGATGTGGCGGACGAAGCTCGCCCCGGAAAACGAGTTGCTTCCTAGCACCAAAACTTTTCGCGTCATGGGTCGCCATTCCGTGGCTATGCAGTTGCGATCGGCGATTACACGGGCCGGGAGAACGCCACCGTCTGCTTCATCCACTTGAGATTGAAGCAGCGGTCCTCGCTTTTCAATGTTCCGGCCTGATAACACGCGATCAGCTCGTCGATCGCGTTGGCGACGGTCTTCCGCGGGCGGAATCCCGTGGCTAACAGCTTGTCGGAATTGATGCGGTACGATCGGGGATCATGGGATTCCACAATGCGGATTTCAGCCGGCAATCGTTCGACCACCATCTGGGCGATCGCCATGATCGAAAGGTTTTCGAAACCGGCGTTGTAGACGCCTTCCACCTTGCGGCCATGATCGAGGCAGTACAGGTAAAGGTCGGTGATATCGTCGATGTGGATATTGGGCCGAACTTGGTTTCCGCCGAAAACCGTGATGACGCCGTTGGTGAGGGCTTGCATGGCGAGCATGTTGACGGAAACGTCGAGCCGCATGCGGGGCGAGTAGCCACAGACGGTCGCTGGGCGAATGACCTGGACCAGCATTTGGTCGCGGTAGCTCAGCAGCACCCGCTCGGCCACCATCTTGTTTTTGTTGTATTCCGTGATCGGTTCGAGCGGCAGCTCCTCGGTAACCTGCTCCTCTTCCTTCACGCCGTAGACGCTTCCCGAGGAGGAATAGACGAACTGCTTGACCCCATGGCGGATCGCGGCGTCCGCGAGCTGCATGGTGGCGAGCGAGCCGATCTCCCAGCTCAATTTCGGATCGAGGTCGCTGCAGGGGTCGTTGGCCACCGCCGCTAGGTGGATCACCGCGTCGATACCCTTGAGGGGAATCGTCTTAATGTCGCGGATATCAGCCTGCAGGACGCGGAGATTCGGATGGCTGGGCAAAAAATTGCCAAACCACTGAATGTCCACCACGGTGACCACATGGCCGCGTTCGAGCAGCTTCGGCACGAGGACCGAGCCCTTATAGCCACATCCGCCCGTCACAAGCAGGTTCATGCGTTCCTTCGCTTCCCTGAGTTCCCACGACCTTGGTTCTCATGGGCAGAAACGCTCGGCGATCCCCGCAGGAGGCCGTTCCATGCCCGCAATCCGTTGTCCCTGGCGAGTCGTTGCGTCGGTGAACGCACACTACGACGAAACCGTAGCAGACTCGACATTTTCGGTAAAGGTCGATTTTTTCCGCCCGCGAATCGGGGGCCAATCGCTGTCGTAGTCGGCTGTCGGATCGATGGACGGCTGTCGGCTGTAGGCTATCGGATGTCGGATGGATGGATGCTATTGAGGCGATCGATTCATGGGATCTACCGTATGGGTGGGCGACGTAACGAGGTTTGGCGTTCCGCCAAGTGAACTTGGTCGTTTGGCCGACCAGCTTTTGAGTCTTCGTAGGCGTTTGGCGACCCTGGGGATGATGGGGCGGCGAACCATTCGTAGGTTGCCACGCGTCCAATATCTGGATTGGGAAAGGATGGTTCGATAGCCCAGCGAGCCGAAGTGGGAGAGTGCAGCGCTGCGCTCGAAAAAAGGCCGCACATCGGCGTAGTCTGGGCTGGCGAGCAGGTCCAGTATCTGCCCGATCACTTCCCGGCGTTCCATGGTCTTCGAAATCGAATTGCCGGAATAGGTGCTGGGGGAAACCCGCATGACGGCCAGCGGTTTCGGCAAGTAGCAAACCCCATAACGGAAGGCGAGCACCAGATTGACGAACCAATCGGAATGCCATTTCAGTTCGGGTCGAAAGCCGCCGGCCGCCAAGAACGCCTCCCGGCGGACGACCGAAGTATGGCCGAAAATCCAGCCACCTTTCAGCAGATTCGCGACCTCGGCAGGGCTGAAAAAGCGGGGAGTTTCGCTCCAGCCAAGGCGGGTCTCCCACGATTCGTTGGTGCCTTCCCGGTACCAAGCGGCGTCCGAAAAACAGAGTCCCGCGGTGGGATGCCTTTCGAGCATCCCCATCGCTTGTTCGAAAAAACCTGGCAGGACGTAATCGTCCGCCGCCGCCCCATAAAAGTATTGGCTGGAACATGACGCGACAAGTTTCTCACACGCCAGGTTCACGCCTTGGTTCTGAGGATTCTTGAGCACGCGAATCCGCGGGGACAGATCCGCGTGCCGTTGGATCTCTGCAAGGCTGTCGTCCGTGGAAGCGTCGTCGAGAATCAGGTATTCGTCCGGAAGCCGAGACTGCGTCATCACCGCATTGATGGTCCGGGATACCAAATTGGCCCCATTGTAGTTCGGCGTGATGACACTCAAGGTGAGCGGCGAGGCAACCATTTGAATCCTTTCCGAAACGAAACTTGAACTCGGGCGACACGCCTGGTTTTTCGCTTCCAGTAGGCCATGCACCACGGCACTCCGCCTTCGATTCCGTGGTTTTGGGGGGGAATGTAGCCTCTCCGGCAAAACCAGTCGATGTCAGTTTGCTCGGTGGTTTGGCGGTTTTGGTTGGAGCCGCGATTGGAGAAGTCCGTCGGTTCGTAAGCGGACTCGCCAATGTCGTGGACCACTCCGTGGTCCAACGTCCTTTTCAACCAACAAGACGTCCTTTTCAACCAACA
>JBIKVL010000524.1:0-4094 GCA_044356875.1 Pirellulaceae bacterium
GGCACAGGCTGCGGCACCTGCACCGACTGCAGCACCGGCACCGACTGCAGCACCGGCACCGACCGCAGCACCGGCACTGGCCACAGCACCGAAACCGGTTGCGACATCGAAACCGGTCGTGGCATCGACATTAGCGCCGGCAATCGTCGCGGCTCGCAAGCCGAACCTGTCCCCTTTCGCCTCCCAACCAAATGCAAAACCTCGGCCAGCCCCATCGTCAGCTGCCGTCGTCGCCGCGCGAGCCCAACCCGCTCGCGGTGCTTCCACTTCCACCTCCAATTTCGGCTTCAATTCCACCTCGAATTCCAACTCCGCTGTGGCACGGCAGGCAGGTGCCGGTCAGGTCGGTGCCGGTCAGGTCAACTCGACCCACGGGCGTCCCATCCACAACGCCGTTACCTACTACGACGTCTATGGTCGCGTGATCGATGGCGGCGTCTATGGTGGCGTTACGCACGGCAGTCACAGTTATGGAGTCGCGGCGGATCGTCGTTCACCGCAAGGATCGCGTGGCGCGTACACGGTGGCCAATGCGGTTCCACGCACTTCACAATCACCGTCGCTGCCCACGTATCCGGCTGGTTCCCAGCCCGTGAAAACATTCGCCCAATGGCGTAAGGAACAGCTGACGGAGGCGAATCGCCTGATCGCCGCTGGAGAACGAGCGCGGCTCAGCGGCAAGCCGAACACGGCTTGGCGATATTTCCAGCAAGCGGAGCAGATTCGCGACACCGTGGCCGGGCTGCCTTAACCTCAACGCTTACGCACATACCGCGGCGTCGTTTATCGCGGCGTCGTTTATCGCGGCGTCGTTTACCGCCGAGCCGTAGGCGACGGCTCGGCGCAGTTCGTGCTTGGCGCCACGGTGCCGAATCAGGCTCCACCCGTGCTAGCGCTCGCAGCTTGCCGGTAAACGATCGCTGGCGTTTTCAGCCAAGGTGCCGTCGGCGCCAGCGGTCGTAGAGCAACAGGCCGGCAATCGTCTTGGCGTCGTGGATTTCGCCCCGATCGATCAGAGCCAGCGCCTCGTCCCAGGACACGACAAGGTTGTCGATTTCCTCGCCGAGCTCGCGTTGCGGAGCCGTGTAGGTGAGTCGTCGGGCCACGAACAGATACATTAGCTCGTCCATGATGCCCGGCGACGGGTAGTAGGTGTGGAGCAGATCGAGTTGCTGAGCGATGAAGCCGGTCTCTTCGAGCAGTTCGCGACCGGCGGTGACGATCGGCGGTTCGCCCGGTTCGAGCGTGCCGGCCGGCAATTCGATCAGCGTCTGGCCGATCGAGACTCGATAATTGCGAATCAAACAGACCCGGTCGTCATCGACCAGTGGCAAGAGCACGACCGCGCCTGGATGGCGGACGACTTCCCGGCTGCGCCGTTGTCCGCTGGCCATCACCTGCTCCACTCGCACCACGCGGAACCGGGACGCGGTGAGCAAAACCGGTTCGTCGACCGAGCCCGCGCCGACAGGGCCCGCGGTGACAGAGCCTGTGGGTGGTGCCGTCGGCGAGTCGGAGCTCGAAGGGGTTGAGGGCGGCGACGACAGCGGTGGAGGCGGTGGCGATGCCGCCGGGCCAGTGCGCAATGGATTTGACATGGGCGGAGGCGGATGGGAAGTTGCGGGTCGACGGTTCCTGTGGAAGGGCGGTCGACGTTGAACGCCTCTAGCCACGTTGCTAGGATACGACGTGTAGACGTCCGGGGCGAGTCGGGCGTGAGCGAAGGCGGGGCGAGCGCTTAAGAGTCGGCCGACAGTCAACGTCGGCGGGGTGGATGGGTTGCCATGCGAGAGCCGGCGGACTGGACCATACCCTTGGGCACTTGGCAGGGACTTCCGCTCCGGCTGCATTCGCTGTTCTTGCTCTTTGCTGCCGGCGTTTTGTACTTGGCCCAGTTGGGCACGGTGATTGCCAATGCGGGAGCCACTCGGACCGTCGCGAATGCCAACTTGGTGTGGCTCGCCGCCGTCGGACTGTTAATCCTCTACCTGAGCCTCCTGGCGCACGAATTCAGCCACTGGTGGATGGCGCGTCGTTTGGGCGTCGAGGCCCCGATGTTGCTGATCGGTCCTCTCGGAGGCATGACCGAGTGGGAATCGCGGCACGATCCCAAAGCGGAGATCATGGCGCACGCTGCCGGTCCACTCGCGAATTTGGCGATCGCGCTCATTCCCTGCCTAGCGACGCTCCGCTGGTGCGACCCGTCGATCGCGATCTCCGGATTGCTCGACCCGCTGCAGCCCGAGGGTTTGCCGTTGGACGAGCGACTGTCGTTGGCGACGCTGGCCGGGTTGGCGTTTTGGATCAACTGGACGCTGTTCGTGATCAACCTCTTTCCGGCGTTTCCGTTTGATGGTGGCCGGATTCTGCGGGCCAGCGTCCGGTTGACGCGGCCGCAAATCGGCACGGAGATCGCGAACTACCTTGTGGCCCGGCTGGCCTTCCTGGCGTCGTTCGGGCTGGCGACCACGGCGTTCTTCGTGCGAAACGAACCGACGCTATCGCCCATCGCTCCGTGGTTCGCCTTGAGTGTGCTCGCCGGGACTGTGCTCTTCACCGGGTTGAGCTACCAGCGCCGGGCGCGGGCCGCCATCTCGGCCGCTCCGTGGCTCGCGACGCTCCAAACCCGCCCGCCACGACCCATGTTGCGGACGCGAGTCGCCGAGGATCGGGAGGTGCCGAGCGACGAATTCATCGAATCCCGGGGAGAGGCTTGGCCGGCCGAAGACGAACCGCTTGACAGTTCAGAGGTTTCGGAACTGAATGCTTCTCATGAGCCGGAACCCGCTCGCGGTCGCGATCAGGACGACGAGCGACGGGTGGATGAAATCCTCGCCAAACTGCATGAAGTGGGACTCGAAAAGCTGACGGTCGAAGAACGCGGGATTCTCGAACGGGCGAGCGCTCGGTATCGCCAACGATCGACGCGGCAGCCGTAAGCGACAGACGGGGCCGTCATGGCGCGACAGGAACAGGACCGCGAAGATCTGCTGCGCGAGGCCACGGCGCTGGTGGAACGGATCGAACTGCGGGTCGACGGCTTCCCGGAACCGATCGTCGCCGGTTTTCGCCGCTCGGGCGAAGGTTCGGTCTATTTCGGCGCCGATCCGGTGTTCCAATTCAATGTGGCGGGCGAGCTTCGTCGAGCCTACATGGACGGACGGCTGGTGAAAGCGGAACGCGGGCAACTTGTGTTTCTCCGCCGCGAACGAGCGGAGGGGCAGAGTTTCCTCGTGCGCGAAGCGGTCGGAGCCGCTGCCGGGGCGGCGAAACTGCGGGCCGTGGCGGACCAGTTGCGACTGCTCCAGGAGCGGCTGTCCACGCGCCAGTTTCAGTTGGTCGGTCAAGTACCGGCGGAAGGCGATGTGTTGAGCCGGCTCCGCCAGTGGCTCGCGGGACTGCCGCAACCGCTGCGAGTCGCCGCCGCGCCGAACGCCGCCGCGCCGAACGCCGCCGCGTTGAATGCCGCCGCGTTGAATGCCGCCGCGTTGAATGCCGCCGCGTTGAACGTCTCTAGGCCGAACGTCTCTGGGCTGAGGTTCACTGGGCCGAATCCCGGCGAGTCGCCCTAGCGACTAAGGGGCGACCGAAAGATAACTTCCCAAGAGAAGCCGCGAAGAAAATGAATCTCTTGAATCTACAGTAGCATCGGTCGAATGCGATTAGTGCTTACCGATCCGGCGACGCCGAGAATGGTGCGTGCAGCTCCGTAGACAGCGAATTTTGTTAGCAGCGAGTCCCGTCGGCATTGCGCCCCAGAGGCAGCCTGTCGCGGTTGTAGACTTCGATGCGAGATTGAGACGGAGCCGCTAGCCTGTCCTGCCCCTTCAGGTCGACGGATCTCGGATGTGTCTAATAACCCAGGGCGACGCGACGCGGCTACGCCGCTTCGCTTTGCCCTGGGCTAGCTTGTTGCGGCCCCTTCGGGGCACGGCGACTCGTTCGCCGCGCCGTTGCGACGATCGAGTAGGTCGGAAATCGTCCTGACTTTCCGCTTTAGTCGCGGAAAAACCATGTCCCACTTCCGCGAAAGTGATTCTCCGTGTCTCTGTGCCTTTGTGTGGTCATTTCCAGAAAGGTGGCAGGCAGTGAAT
>JBIKVL010000526.1:0-4083 GCA_044356875.1 Pirellulaceae bacterium
GGGCTGAGTGGGCTGAGAGGGCTGAGAGGGCGGGGCGACGGCCTCCTGGTGGCCCGCAGGCACGATCATGTTGCCCGATGATGCGCGTTCGTCAGACGTTCCTGGCCCTCTAACCGCCATGTCACGGGTCGCCATGTCACGGGTAGCTCCAGTGCGGGCGACGAGATCGCGGGCGACGACGTCGCGGGCCAAATGCGTCTGCGTGAGATTGGGTTCGCAATCGAGCGCGCGGTGGAAGGCGTCGAGCGCCTCGGCGGAGCGGCCTTGCTGGGCGAGCACCATGCCGATGTTGGAATGGGCGGCGCCGGGACTGACCGCCTTCGCGAACGCTTCGTACGCTTCCGCAAGACGGTTTTGCTGGGCCAACGCGAGTCCCAGGTTGACGTGATTGCGTTCCAAGCCCGGTTCGAACCGGCACGATTCGCGGAAGGCCCGTTCGGCTTCGCTCCAGCGTCCGTTTTGGTAATGATGGTAGCCGTAATCATTCCACAGTCGACCGTCGCGCGGCGTTCGCTCGAACGCCCGTTGGAAGTGGCGAGTCGCCAGTTCGTGATTGCCCAACCGTCCGTGGAGCACCGCCAAGCGGGCGGAGACACCCGGCATATCGGGACGCAAGGCCAGGACACGTTCATACTGAGCAACCGCCTCGGCTGGTCGATCGCCCTGATCGAATTGCTGGGCGGTTTCCAGGCATAACGCCGCCGCGTCGCCGGGGGCGAGCTGGCTATCGACAGGGGCTGCGGCCGCCGCTGCTCCTGACGTCCCAACACTTGTATTCGACTTGCTTGGTGAAAGCCAGCCAGCCAGCCATGAGTCGCCACCACGGGAATTCGCCTTGGATGGTTCGCGCTGCCAGGCGCAGCCAGGAACCGAAACGATCGTGGCGACAAGCAATGCGGCAGCGCCCGTCGCGCGACTTGAAGCTTCGCGCCGTCGCATTAGAAGAATCCTCCCCCGCCAAACCCGCCGCCGAAGCCGCCACCGCCCATACCGCCAAAGCCGCCACCGAAACCGGCGCCACCACGGCCGCCACGACCGCCGAACATCCCCCCAAACTCGACTTGCTGGAAGGCCATCTCGGCGTCCTGTCCATACAGCGCGTCGTAGGGTGGACGAGCGATCACGACTCGTTCATGAGCGTCTTCGAAGCCGCGGCTTGCGAGTTGCTCGACGAGGTACAGCCGACGCCGTTCGTCCAGTTCCCGAGCCGACTTCGTCGCCTCCTCGAACAGTTGCGGCTCGGACTTGCCATAGTCTTCGGACAGATCGCGGCGGACGAGGATCGTATGCGGTTCGATGATGACTGGCCGCGGAGACTCGCGCCACCGCGCGGCCAAGCGCGCCAGCCGCTCCTGACCGTCTGGCCCGAGTTGTTCGCCGCCTTGATACCACTGATGCTGCGCGATCACCCAGTCGTACCCCTGAGCCTTGGCGTTTTCCGCTTGGTGCCAAGCGCAGGTGATGCTACCGGGCGGCGGCGGCACCGCGCCGGCCGGGATATCCGCGGGCCGGGATTCTTCGCGATGGGGCCAAAGATGGCAACCCGACGACGTCGCGAAAAACGCCGCCAACAACGCGTGGCTACCGAACATCCCCGCGCGCGTCCACGTTCGCCCGCGACCTGACAGGCCATGCTCGATCTGTTCGCGCACGATCTGTTCGCGCTTTACCTGTGCGCTATCCACCTGTGTTCGTCGCTTCTTGCGGTTCATCATGGCTGTGGTAGCTCCTGGCAGTACCCCGATGGACCGAGGATGTACTGTTGTTGGCAGCGACGGAACGCTTCCGTCCGATGCCAATCGGATCTGGCGGGAGCGCGAAAGTCTTCAGTCCGTCGGCCTTCGATTCGGCCGAGCAAAAAGAATTCGGCGTCCGACGGCTCATACACGGTCGCCGTTGGCAGCGGCGGCCGCTCCTCGGCGTCCAGCGGCGAAACCAGGTGCGGCGTCACCAGCACCACCAACTCGGTCTCTTCGTACTCGACGCTGTCGCTTTTGAAGAGCCGTCCGACGAGCGGGATGTCGCCGAGGAACGGCACACGAGCGCTGTTTCCCCGCAGGCGATTGCGGATCAAACCGGCGACCGCCAGCGTCTGGCTCTCCCGCAGTTCCACCTGGGTGTTGAAATTCCGCGTGTCGAGGCTCGGCACGAGCGTGCCGCCGATATCGGCGGCGTTGGCGTCGTCGCGGTCACTGATGTCGGCGAACACGTTCAAACGCACGCGATTGCCGTCGGTGACGATCGGAATGAACTGCAGACGCACGCCGAAGTCGATGAAGGCGACGGTCTGCACTGCGCTGGTCGTGAACGACTGCGCTTGCGGCACCGGGAATTGGCCGCCGATCTGCAAATTCGCCGGCTTGCCGTTCAGCGTGGTGAGGTTGGGTTCGGCGAGCGAACGGGCGTAGCCGAGCCGCTTAAGCGCGGTGAGCGCCAGGTCGAACTCGCCCGTGTCGACCAAGAACGCCCCGCCCGCGCCGCCCAGTGGGCCGGGCAAGAACCCGGCGGCTGGCGACGCCGTGGCGCTGGTCGCGAAGCTCAGAAAGCCGACGTCGCCGCTGCCGCCAAACGTCGTCTTGGCGCCGATCGAGCGAAGGGCGCTGCGGTTGAGTTCGGCGACCGTGACTTTCAACGTCACTTGATGGACACCGGGCACACGAAGCATGTTGATGATATTCGAGTTGCGTCGGCCGAAGCGGCCGTTGTTCGGGCCGCCGACGCCGACCGCGTTGGGATTGTTCTGGTTCGCTCCGCCCAGTCCACCCTGCCCGCCCGCACGGCTGCGGAGCTGGTAGCTCTGCAGTTGCGGTTGCGGCATTGTCCGCACCTCCTGCACTCGCATTTCGCCGGTCAATGGATCAACACCCATCGTCGTCGCCACTTCGCTCGCGTCGTCGCCGTCGAGCGGAATCTCTTCCGGTCCTCCGGGAGCGTTGGCGCCGATGATGCGGAGGATTTGCGACGCTTCCTCGACGTCCTTGGCTTGGCCGCGAATCAACAGCCGATCGCCCACGAGCGACAGTCGAACGACACTGTTGGGGAAGTTCCGATTCAGTTCGGTCTCCAAGGCTGAATAGACCCGTTCGAGTCGCTCGCGGGCTTCGGGGTCGGGAACGACACGCACCAGGTAGCTCAGCAATTCCGGCTTGTCTGGAGCGGCCGGATCGGCGAACCACAGATTGAGCACCGTGGTGCCGACCTTCACGCCGGTCAGTGATAGTTCCCGCTCCGTCACGAGGATGTAGTTCGCAATCGCTTCATCCCCAAGCTGAATGCGAAACGGCTGTTGTTTCAGCCGCATCAGGCGCGGGCGATTTTCGACCAAGTCGAGCGTGTTTTCCGTATCGCGAATCTCCTCGACGAACTGGTCGAAACGCCGCAGCGTTTGCTGGGACGGTTTCGGAGTGCCGCCGAACGGCAGCAGTGGGAGCCGCACTTGGTCTGCCGTGAAGGGCCCGCTCGCCGAGGCACCGACGCTCGGGCCCGATCCCCTGACGGTACCGATGGGGCCATTCGCGGGACCAACGGGGACGCTTACGGGACCAGCGGGGAAATTGGCGGGACCGACGGGGACATTGGCGGGAATAGTGGGACGTGGCGCCTGCGCCGCCGCCACCGACAGGAACGCGCCGGGACCGCTGAGTCCGACGAACCCCGCCGTGATCAGCGAGCACTCGAGCAGCCAATTGCGTTGTGAAAAGCTCACAGCGAGACAATCTCCCGGGGTGCCAAGGCAGTGCGGCGATCGGCGGTTCCACGCACAGCTTGCGACCCTTGCGACTTTACGGCCTGTAGCGGTTGTATCGGCCACGCCGAGCGATTTCCTGAAGTCGATTTCAGCATCTGCAACCCTCTTGCATAAACAGCGGTGAAGGGCATTCCGAGGTTGAACGCACGGGTGCCTCGAGGAGGGGGGGCGCGTGCGGGTTGGCTGCGATCAGGCCGGCTGCGATCAGGCCGGCTGCGAACTGGATGGCTGCGAACTGGATGGCTGCAAGCGCGTTTGAAGTGGAATCGGAAAGCTAGGCAATTCGCCGGGGACACGTCGCGGTTTGCGAATCTTCCTTAACGCGACGCCCGCGG
>JBIKVL010000527.1:0-4074 GCA_044356875.1 Pirellulaceae bacterium
TAATCGCCGCAGAGCCGCGTGGTCAAGGGTAGGAATCGAGGCAACACGGCTGGCGGCCGCTCGGTCTGGGACAGCAAGCGGTTGACCATCGCCATTCGCTGATCGACGGGCGGCGCGTCGCGATCGACGAAAAGGATCGACGGATACAACTCGGGGTCACCCGTTGCCGGCTGCGGGCAAGAAATCGGCCACCAGCCGCTCAGGTCGCGCAGCGCCTGACCGCCCTCCGAGCATTGGACATTCCCGCCGCTCCAGTAGCAGGACTTGCCCATGGTGATCGGAACAGTGGCCGTGACCCGGGTCGCTCCACTGGGCAGGACGATCTCGCGAGTAAACCGATCACGGGTTCCATCGCGTTCGAGCACCACGGCGAATTGGATGCGGCGTTCGACGGGGGAGGGGAGAACGGGGAGCGTCTCGATCGTCACTTGAATCGGCAGGTAACCCGCTCCAACCGCGCCGCTGCCCGAAAGCTCCAGCCGCAAGCCGTCGCGTGGCGAGTCGTACTTATGCGACCAAACCCGGTCAGCGAAACAAGCACTCGGCAACGACAGACACCCGAGCAGAGCGGCGATTGCCAACGTGGCGAGCGCTCGCCGGGAACCGACCGCCGCCTGTGCTCGTGTGGGTTTGCGGCATGGGGCCTGTTGGCCCGGCCACGATCGATTCGGCTCGGAACGCTTCATGGCAGAACTCGCCAAGGCCAACTGCGGAATGGGGCAACGGACGACAAGCGGCAAGCGTAGGGTTCAGGGCTCAGGTTTCAGGGTTCAGGTTTCAGGGTTAGAGTTTCGGATTTCATCCTTCATCCTCCCGTCTCAAGCCTCAAGCCTCCCGCCTCCCGACTTCAGCCTTCGGGCTCGGACGGTTCGATCCACTGGGGTGGCAGTCGATGCTGGGCGAACGGCGAGCTTTCGCCGGCCCCAGGACGTTTCGGCCAGAGGACGCGCCAGGTTCCGTGGAGCAGGACGGAGATGGTGAAAAGAATCACGTGGAAGAACAGGATGCACAGCAACGCGGCCAACGCGAACGCCATGGCCAGAGCCCAACCTTGGCCTTGTATCGCCTGCGAGACGACGGCGAAGAACAATGCGGAACCGGTCACGCCGAAGAAGAGCGTTTTCAGGGAGAAACGCGACGTGACCATTACCAGCCCATCACCATGTTCGACTCGATGACTTTCCGCGACCGCTCCAGATCGTCCCCGGTGGCCTGCATATAGAGTCGAATGGCGTGCAGTTTGTCGCCCGCCGCCTTCGACAGGCAGTCCCGCGCGATGTCGCAAGGGCTATGGCGGGTGGTCAGTCCAAGCACGCCTTTGGAAATGACCCACGTGTCGCGAGGCCGCTTCGTCATCCGAATCACGCGGTCGCCCGGATAGGCGTCGGTGACGACGCCGGTGGCCATCGACTCGTTTTCCGCCCACGTGATGATGATGTGGGAATCCGTTTCGACCTCGTACAACGGCATGCTCGCAATCTCCACATCCGGCCGCGCGACCCATTCCCCAGCCCGGCACGACCCGATCGTACCCCATGCTGGCCGCTCGGAAAAGCCACGCCGTCAGTTCTTCGCCGAGCGACTCCGACGTTTACCGCCGAGTCCTAGGCGACGGCCGGCTTGGCGGAGAGGGGCCACGGCAAGAGACTTTCCCGGGGGGTGAGCTGTTGCGGTAAACTCCCGAACAGGATTCACGCTCTTCTGGAGTGCCGTTCGAACACCGATGTCACGAAAACCTGATCCGATCACGCGGCTCGTGCAGCAGTGCAATCCGAACGAGGCGCTCGAGCCCACCGACTCCCGCTTCGTCGACTTCACGGCGGCGCGCGGCATCGACACTCTGCGTCGGATTGAACGAAAGCTACCCCAGGGCGGCACTCCGCGTCGGAACCGCGACGCGGCGCCCTGGGTAGAAATGCCCTCCCGAGACACCTCGCCCCTTCAGGCAACGCTGTGAAGCATTTTTTATGATGGAAATTGGGGTTGTCATGCTCGGCGGAGAATGAAAAAAGCCAGCCCCCCCCAACACCGACTGAACACACGTCAGTCGGAAAGGAATCTGGCTATGATTCTCAGGAAAAAACAGGCGCAGCGATTGTCGATCCAGGAAATCACCCGGTTCTACCGGATGCGCTGGGGCATCGAGGTGGAGTTTCGAGGCCTCAAACAAACGCTCGACAGACACCTGCTGCGATGCCGGAACAGTTCCCACGTCGATGTCGAATTAGATTGGTCCATCCGAGCGATAGCCTTTGCGAAGTTGCTGGCGATGTGGGAGCAGATGGCTCAGAGTCAAAGCAAGGAGAAGACAAAAGTCCCGATATCGGCCACGAAATCCTGACAAGAAACCACTGGGCAATCCCAAGGTCCGCAGGCTAAGTCGGGATGAAATAGACAAACTGCGAGAACTGGAAAGACAACCCATCGCCGCCTAAAAAATGCTGCACAGCGTTGCCCTTCGGGGCATGGCGGTTTCTTGACGCTGGGCGGTTTCTTCGGGGCATGGCGGTTCCCGGCCGGTTCGCGAAAAAATGTCATCACTACGCCCCGGACAACGGCTCTCGGTATCATCTGGTCGAGAACTGCCGTGTATCAACTCATCCCGAGCCAGGCGTTTTCAACCATGGTCAACGAGTTTCGGCCGACGGCGATCGAGGAGCCAGTGACGGTTGCGAACGCCTCGCGGTCCGACAAGGCGAGAATCGTGGAACTCGACTACCGGGCCGGTCGCGAGTGGATGATCGCCGCCGTTGTGCTCGCGGCGCTCGCCGTCGTCGTCCTACCTTGGGACACGGCGATCGCGCGTCGCTGCCGTCCGGATGCGGCCACGGGACGGAGTCTTATTCCCCGGGACATCGGCAAATTCTTGACGCTTGCCGAGGTCTACTCGCATGGCGCTGGCGTCTTTTCGATCGTCGTCACGCTGCTCCTGTGCGATCCCGCGCGGCGGGGCCATCTGCCACGATTGCTCGCCGCCTCGTACGGTTCGGGCCTCGCCGCCAACTCGCTCAAAATGCTCCTGATCGCCCGTCAACGCCCGTCGGCCGCCGATCTGACTGGCGATTCCTGGAGCACCTTCGTCGCTTGGTTCCCGCTGCTATCCGAGCGGTTCGCGACCGAGCCGTTCACGCGAAGCTTCCAATCGTGTCCGTCCGCGCATTCGGCCACCGCCGCCGGACTCACCGTGGCGCTCAGCGTTCTCCATCCCCGTGGAAGATGGTGGTTCGCGTTCCTCGGCGCCGCCTGCCTGTGCCAGCGGGTCGAGTCCGGGGCGCACTTCCCCAGCGACACCCTTTTCGGCGCCGCACTCGGGTGTGTGGTCGGCGCTCTGCTTATGAACCGAATCCCGGCCGTACGCCGCCCCGGTCGCCTCCGGGGCGGAGTCGCCGTTCCCCAGGGATAAAAACTATTCGAACGCGACCAACAGGTCGCCGGTTTGAACCGGCGTGCCGGCTTTGACGAGCACTTGCGCGATCTTGCCGTCTCGTTCGGCGTAGATCGTCGCTTCCATTTTCATGGCTTCGAGCGTCATCAGCTTTTGGCCCTTGGCGACTTGATCGCCCGGTTGAACGGCGACCGTCACGACCATCCCGGGCATCGCGGCCCCAACCTGCTTCGGGTTCGCCAAGTCGGCCTTCGGATTCGACTTGGTTTCCGGTTCCAAGCTGCGGTCGACCACTGTGACGTCGCGTGGCTGGCCGTTGAGTTCGAAAAACACCGAGCGATGGCCGTCGCTGTGCGGTTCGCCCACGTTCGTGAATTTGACGATCAACGTCTTGCCCGGTTCGATGTCGAGCGAGAACTCTTCGCCCGGCAACTGCCCGTAGAAGAACACGGGCGTCGGCAGGTCGCTGGTGTCCGAGTATCGCAGTTGGTGCGTCACGAACTCGCGGTAGACTTTGGGATACAGCAAGTACGACAGCACTTCGCGACGATTCGGTGCCCGTTGCAGGAACTCGCGAATCTCCTCGGCGGCCTTGTCGAAGTTCGCGGGCGGCAAGCTTTCGCCGGGCCGCGATTCCATGACGGGTTTGCCTCGCATGACCAGTTCGATGACCGCAGGCGGGAAGCCAC
>JBIKVL010000016.1:0-14205 GCA_044356875.1 Pirellulaceae bacterium
TTGGGCAATCGCGTTATCGTCCGGCCTTGCTGAGCCGTTCTTGGAAGGTCGGCGAGCCCCGGCCGCTGGCCAACCGCCGCGTCAAGTAGTTCACCACCAGCGGTTCCTGAGTGAGCGCGACCAGCGCGAATGACGGCATGTTCTCCAGGGTCACTTCCACACCCCCGGCAACCCGTCGACGCGATACGGGCCGAAGTCCGCTCGGCGTGATGGCGTAGGCTTCCATGCCGTTGGTCGCGCCGGGATCGATGAACGACAAAGGCGTACAGGTAGAGACTTGACTGTCGGGTTTCGTCGAGCGGCCGAACGCTCGGGCCACTCGGGGCAGAGCCGCGCCGGCCGTTGCCGCGCTGCCTCCCGCGGCGCCGCCTCCCGCCGCCCCGTCGCCCGCGGCGCTGGCGGCGCGACGCGGCGGCGCCAGCACGATCGCCAGCCGGGCGCGTTCGTTGTGCAGCACTCGCACTTGGTAGCCCTCTTCGCGGCAAACGGCCTCGTCGATCCCGCTGCTCGCCGACAACCAAGGTTCAAGCAACGCGAGTTCCGCGTTCAGCGTGCGGAGCGTCGAGAGCAGTGGGCGAAGTTCGGGACGGCCGGGTTCGAGCGTATCTGGAGCGCGGAGCAGCACGCCGCGCACGCCGTCCGAAACGGCGCGGTAAAGCGTGCCGCGGATCTCCGTCAGCGCCTGGTCGTCGTATCGGGGATCGGCCGATCGCTTCTCCAGCCCGGTGTGCGATTCGGCATGCAGGCCAGGCAAGTGAAGATCGGCCCAGACTGGGCGACCAGGCAGAACCGTGTCGAGACTGATCGGCGCGATGTCCACCCGCGCGATGTTGATCGGAGCGAGGCCATAGGCCGTCGCCGTAGCGGGCGCGAACGACACCTCCATCGCTTGGGCCGAAGCGGAGGCCCGCCACGCATTCGTCGCCAGTAAATCGGCCAGCCGACTCCACGTCGACAAACCTTCATTCGCGCAGCCCCAGAGCGGCCGCCGGAGCTCGCGCGGCAAGCGGTTGGCGTCCGCTGCGCGGCGCTGAGCGCGGTCCCGCGACGGCGGCAATTCGGCCCCCAAGTTCCACGCCAAAATGCGATCGCAGGGCGGAAAGGCGGACGCGTCCCCAGTCCATACGACAGCGGAAGACGTTGAACCCGGCGTTGAACCCGGGAGTGAACCCGGCGTTGAACCCGGCAGTGAACCCGGCAGTGAATCCGGCAGTGAATCCGGCAGTGAATCCGGAGGTGGCGGCATCGGGGGGGGCGGGGCGATCAACCAAAGGTTGAGACGCCGCGCCTCGGTGATCTGTTCGGCTGTGGGGAACTCGGCGAGCACCAGCGAGTTGAAGCCGAGATCGGCGAGCCAATCGAAAGGCTCGCCCCGCCACAGGGCGGCCCGCGGGAGGATCGGCCGGTCGCGGACCGTCAACAAGCCGCCTTGCAGGCGAACATCGGGTGTCGCCACACTGGCCAGCGACCCGTGTTTCGATCCGGCCGGCGAGACGCGTTTCGAGCTGGCTGACGTGCTGGCTGACATGCTGGGGATCGTTCCGGTTACTCCGGTCGCCAGCGCCATGGCGGGTCGATTTTCCGTTCCCGGATGGCCCACCATGGGCTGCTCGACGTGTCCACGCACCTCGAGGTCGTCGATGGCGATCCGGGCGACGCCGCCACCCGAGTAGACATTCAGGACCAGCAAGTCGACATAGGCTTGGCGGGCGTCGAGTTCGGGGCCCCATTGCGACCGGAGCGCGCGGATTTGGCGTTCGAGCCGCAACACGGGTTGGTCGATCGTCAGCGGTTGCCAGAGTGTCGCGCGGCGATAGGAATCGCCATGCAGAAGCGTTGTGAGCGGGCGGCCTGTTTGCGGGTCGCGGGTTCTCGGCAGAACGACTCGCGCCATCAGTTGGACACCCGGCGCGTCGGATTTGACCCAGACGGTGGGCGACCATTCCGCGATGATGGGCGACGGGTCGATGGCGTGGGTGATATGGATAGCGCTGCCTTGTCCATGGCGTATTTGCAGGAACTCGCAGCCCTGTCCCGACCGGGCGCCTTGGAGGCGGCGTTGGTGCGCGACAACCTCGGCTTGGCAATCCGACTCGGCGAGACTCCAACTCGTGTCCGGCCCCTCGAAGTCCTCGACGGTGTCCGCCCGGACCGATAGGAACGTCGGGGCGAGTCCGATGAGCAGCCATGCCGTCATCCATGCCGTCAGCGAAGCCGCTCGCGATTTCGCCATCGGAGCCGCTCGCGATGTAGCGAGCGGGAAGGACAGCGTCGTGGGGCCGTGACTTGTGGTCAAACGGCAACAGCGTTGTGGACCGTGGTGTTGCGGGGCGGTGGCGCTCATAACCCGTTCCAATAGCAGACGTTAGGGAATGGGGCCAGAGCATTCTGCAGAGCGGTCGGCAACACGCAGGGGCCTTTCGGCGACGTTGGCGGGTCTGCTGTCGCGTGCGCAACAAAGTCTCGATGTGCTTGGTATTTCAAGACTTGCGATCGGGAAAACGGAGACCGCGACGGGGCTTTCGGTTTTTTGGCACACCATCTGCTTAATGTCCCTGGATAACCCAGTTTACCCTCGAGTCCGTCGTGGCTGCGGCTCCCCCTGCGCTCCCCCGCAGCGTGGCCACGACTTTTCCCTACCGCGTCGCATGTCGCTCGATTTCCCCAATTCAAACGATCTGGAGCGGCTGCGCGAGGACGTGGTGGCGCTGAGGAAGTGGCTGGAATCGGCCCCGACCGACGTCCAGTCGCACGTGATGCCGGTGCTGGACCGCGTGTTGAACGACGCGGTCCGGCGGCGACAGTTGGTGTTGGCGATTCAGGATGCGTTGTCGCAGTTGCGGATCGACATGAAGTATCTGGTCTTCGATCTCGAGGCCACTCGGCGCGAACGCGACGTCCTGCGGCGCAAGCTAGAGGGCGGTTTCGGGGATTGACGGTTTCCGGAATTGAACTCGAATCGCGCCGGAAAGCCGCGTCCGAGACTCGAAATCGCTCGTCGGTTCGCTTACGATCTGCACTGTCAAAACGGCGGCGAGCGGTTCGCGGCGGCGGCGACGCGAAGCAGCGTCAGGAGGGTGAGCGGCGACGATGGGGGAGAAGGACAAGGCGAGCGACAAGCAGCTTGGGAAAGCTCCCGAGCCGCGACCTGGAAAGACCGAGAAACTGACGGTCGCAGCCGCGCGTGAATTGCTGCGCCGCTTGAAGTTGCGGGGCACAGCGGCCCGGATCGCGGTGGTGCAGTGCTTGGCGGACAATCTGTCGCCGTTGAGCCATGCGGAAGTGACCGAACGGCTGGGGCAGCTCGGCTTCGACGCTTCCACGATCTTTCGCAGCCTCACCGAATTGGCGGAGGCCGGGTTGTTCCGGCGGGTCGATTTGGGAGACGGCGCGCGGCGGTTCGAGTTCGCGCCGCAGGGCGAGGGCGGCGACGTGGCGCATCCGCATTTCCTCTGTTTGGACTGCGGCAAGATCACATGCCTTCCCGGTTTCACGTTCGAGTTGCGGGGCGTACGGGGCGGCACTCCGGCGCCGGAGGAAGTCACCGAGGTCTTGCTGAAAGGCCGCTGCGCCGAGTGCCGCTAGGCATGGTTTCTTCGCGTCGTGGATGGGCCTGCGTTCCGGTGTGGTTGCCGGGACGAACTCCGCGACGCCCACCCTTTTCCCGAAATGTTTCCGCATGCTCTTAGAGCGATTGTCGTTTGGTGTCGGGGACCGGTTCGCCCATCAGGCGGCCGCCCAGTTGTCGGCGTTCGAGCGGTTGGCCGAACGGGGCGTGGTGGCGGTTCCGGTGTGGAACAAATCGAACCGCGAACACTCGTTCATTGGATCGGAGCCGCGGAGCGTGTTCGAGGCGGCGCGGGCGGCTGTCGAGTCGCGTGGGTGGCGGCATGGCTGGCATGTCGATGCCGACCACATTCGCTTGGAAACGGTCGATCGCTTCCTGCCCTGGTCCGATTTTTTCACCATCGATGTCGCCGACAGCATTGGACAGAAGGCGGCGGAGTCCGAGATCGAGGCGTTTATCGCCCGCCATGCGGAACTGCGGTCGCCCGTCGCGGTCGCCGGCCTCGCCGCGCCAGTCCGTCTAACCGCCGACATCTTGCGGCCGATTGTCGCCAAGTATTGGTTGGCGGCCCATGAGGCGGGACAGATCTTCCGGCATATCGCCGCCGCGAAAGGCGGTCCGGATGGCTTCATCGCGGAGGTTTCGATGGACGAAACCGACGCGCCGCAGACGCCGCCCGAGCTGTTGGTGATCCTGGCGTTGCTGGCGGACGAAGGGGTTCGCGCGCAGACGATCGCCCCGAAATTCACCGGGCGTTTCAACAAGGGCGTGGACTACGTCGGCGACCTCGCGCAATTCGAACAGGAATTCAACGACGATCTCGCTGTGATCGCCCACGCGGTCCAGGCGTACGGATTGCCCGCGAACTTGAAGATGAGCGTCCACAGCGGCAGCGACAAGTTTTCGCTCTACCCGATCATTCGCCGCGCGTTGCAACGCACGGGCGCCGGACTGCATCTGAAGACGGCCGGCACTACGTGGCTGGAAGAACTGATCGGACTCAGCGAAGCGGGAGGCGCGGGATTAGAACTGGCGAAGGAGATCTACGCCTACGCCTATGCGCACGTTGACGAGTTCTGCGCGCCGTACGCGTCGGTCATCGACATTCATCGCGACAAGTTGCCGTCGGTGTCCGAGGTGAACAGTTGGTCGGGCGCCGAGTTGGCGGACGCGTTGCGGCATCTGCCGGGGCATCCCCGCTTCAATCCCCATCTGCGGCAACTCCTGCATGTGTCGTTCAAGGTGGCGGCGAAGCATGGAGAACGCTATCTGTCGATGCTGCGAAGCAATGCGGCGGTGGTCGCCCGCAACGTCGCGGAAAACCTGTTCGATCGGCACATGGCGCCGTTGTTCCTTGGATAAGCGGCCAGTGCGGATAAGCGGCCAGTGCGGATAGGCGGCCAGTTCAACGAAGTCGGGAATGAAGATGCAAACACGCCGTTTGGGACGCACCGGTTTGGACTTGCCGATCTTGAGTTTCGGCGCGTCGTCGTTGGGCCAGGAGTTTCGCTCGGTGACGTTGGACGAGGCGCTGCGGAGCGTTCGCGTCGCGCTCGACTGCGGCCTGAACTTCATCGACACGTCGCCGTTTTACGGCCGCGGGATGAGCGAAGTGTTGCTGGGGATCGCGCTGCGTGGCGTGCCTCGCGACAGCTATACGCTCTGCACGAAGCTCGGCCGCTACGATTTAAGCCATTTCGACTTCTCGGCGCGGCGCGTGGCGGAAAGCGTCGATGTTTCGCTCCATCGGCTTGGAGCGGGTCATTTGGACATCATCCTCTGCCATGACATCGAATTCGTGCCGATGCAGCAGATCGTCGACGAAACATTGCCGGCGTTGCGGCGGGCGCAGCAGCAGGGGAAGGTGCGGTTCATCGGCTTCAGCGGCTACCCGCAAAAGATCTTCCGGTTCATCCTCGACCAGACCGACGTGGACTGTGTGTTGAGCTACAACCAGTACACATTGCAGAATACGCGGTTCGTCGACGAAACCGTGCCGTATCTGAAAGCGCGGGGCGTCGGCGTGATGAATGCCGGCCCGTTCAGCGCCCGGTTGCTGACGAACGCTCCGCTGCCGCCGTGGTTGAAGGAGCCCGAAGCGGTGAAGGACGCCGCGCGGCGGGCGGCGGCGGCGTGCGCCGCCAAGGGCGTCGACATCGCCCAGCTGGCCCTCCAGTTTTCGCTCGCCCATCCCGACATCGCGACCACGGTCGCGGGCAGCGCGAACCCCGGGAACATCCGCAATTGGGCGCGCTGGGCGTCCGAGCCGCTGGACGCGGAACTGTTGGCCGAAGTCCAAGCGATCTTCGCCCCTGTGAAAAACATGGGACATTTGGAAGGCTTGCCGGAGAACAATTGATCGCATGATTGCCGCACAACTGGAACGACCCGAGGCGTTTCGCTACATCGACATCCCCGAGCCGCCGGCCCCTGGTCCCGGCGACGCCGTCGTCCGCGTCAAGGCCGTTGGCATTTGCGGAACCGACTACAGCGGCTACCTCGGCAAGATGCCCTTTTTCAGCTATCCACGCATCCCCGGCCATGAGCTGGGCGTGGAAGTCGTGGCCGTCGGCGACGGCGTCGCCAACGTGCGTCCTGGCGATCGCTGCGCCGTCGAGCCCTACATCAACTGCCAAAAGTGCTACTCGTGCCAGCGTGGCCACACGAACTGCTGCGAGAACCACCTGACGCTCGGCGTTCACTGCGATGGCGGTTTGCGGCCGCTCTTCACCGTGCCTGCCCGGAAACTCCACCCGGCCCCGAAGCTGCACCCGCATCAAGCGGCGCTCGTCGAAACGCTGGCGATCGGTTGTCACGCGATCGATCGCGGCGCGCCGCGGGCCGGCGAGACGATCCTGGTGGTCGGCGCGGGGCCGATCGGCCTGAGCGTCATTGAATTCGCGCGGCTGAGCGGCGCGCGGACGATCGTCATGGACATGAACGAAGCGCGGCTGGCGTTCGTGCGGGAACGCATGGGAGTGGCCGACACGATCCTGTCCAAGGGCGACGGCGCCGAAATCGAACTCGTCAAACAACTCACCGACGGCCGCTTCTGCGATGTCGTGGTCGACGCCACCGGCAGCCACAAGTCGATGGTGCAGGCGATGGCGTACTGCACGTTCGCCGGCCGCTTGGTGTACGTCGGCATCACGCAGGCCGAGCTCACTTTCCCGCACGCGCCGCTGATGCACCGCCGCGAACTGACGCTGCTGGCGAGCCGCAACGCGTTGTCACGGGACTTCGTCCGCATCGTTCGGCTGATCGAGGAAGGCCAGATCGACACGGCGCCATGGATCACGCACGTGGCCCCGTTCCGCGAACTGATCCAAGTGTTTCCATCCTGGTTGCGGCCGGAGACGGGTGTCATCAAGGCGGTTGTGGAAATGGAGTAGCCAGCATGAAGTCGGCGGTGACGATCAGTTTGGTGGAAGAGGCGCGGGGCGGACCGTTCGTCTTTTGGGACGGGCTGGAGGCCGGTTGCCGCACGGCCCGTGAACTCGGTTTCGACGCGGTCGAGATTTTCACTCCCAGCCCCGACGCCATCGCCCCAACGCTCTTGCGACGGTTGCTGGACGCGGAAGGCTTGCGGCTCGCGGCGGTGGGCACCGGCGCGGGATGGGTCAAGCATCGACTAACGCTGGCATTGCCGGACGCCGCGAAACGCCGCGCCGCCCGCGACTTCATCCGCCAGATCATCGACTTCGCGGGCCCGTTCGGCGCCCCCGCCATCATCGGCTCGATGCAAGGCCGCAGCGGCGAGGGCGTCGATCGCGCGACAGCGCTCGGGTATCTCGCGGACGGCCTCGAGGAACTGGGGGCCCATGCCGCGACCCACGGCGTGCCGCTGCTTTACGAGCCGCTCAACCGGTACGAAACCGACCAAGTGACCCGCGTCGCCGACGGCCTCGCGCTGCTCGATCGGCTGTCGACGGACAACGTGCGGCTGCTGTGCGACCTGTTCCACATGAATATCGAAGAGGTCGACGTGGCGGCCGCCCTACGCAGCGCGGGGAACCGCTTGGGACACGTTCATTTTGTCGACTCCAATCGTCGCGCGATGGGAATGGGCCATCTTGATCCGCGTCCCGTCGTGGCCGCGCTGCGGGACATCGGCTACGGCGGCTACCTGTCCGCCGAAGCGTTCCCTTGGCCCGATTCCCGCTCGGCGGCCGCGCAAACGATCCGCGCGTTCCGCTATGTCCTGGGCGTTTAGGAACCTGGGCCACGGACCAACACGGAAGGACACGGAAAGACCGGAAGGACACGGAAAGACTTCAGAAGACGCAGAAATCCAGGAATCGCCCCTATGCTGAAACATCGCTTGTTGCACCCGCGTATCTCGTACCTTCTGGCCGAAGCCGGACATCATTCAACGATCCTGATCGCCGACGGGAACTATCCGGCGTCGAGCAAACGCGGGCCGCGCGCGGAAGTGGTGTCGCTGAATTTGATGCCGGGAGTTGTCACCTGCGACCAAGTGCTGAAGGCGATCTTGTCCGCCGTGCCGATCGAAGAGATCAACACGATGATGTACGAGACGACTGGTCCCTACGCGTTGCCCGGCGATCCGCCGGCATGGGACGAGTATCGCCGCACGATTCGCGAAGCGGGGCTCGACCTGCCTCTGCTGCCGATCGACAAATGGAAGTTCTACGACGCCGTGTCGACCACCGACCATGTGTTGACCGTGCAGACGGCCGACCAACAGCGGTTCGCGAACGTGCTGCTGCATATCGGCGTGCGGATGGATTGACGACGGCGGGCGCGAATTCCCAAGCGAGAGATTTCATCCCTGGAGTATGGAAGATGAGCGGACAAGGCGGCTCCCCGTTGTTTGATTTGACGGGAACGAACGCGGTGGTGATTGGCGGCACCGGAGTGCTCGGCGGCGCGATGGCGTCGGCGTTGGCCGGGTGCGGAGCGACGGTGGCGATTCTCGGACGCAACGAGGAAC
Source organism: Pirellulaceae bacterium (assembly GCA_044356875.1). Taxonomy (GTDB): domain Bacteria; phylum Planctomycetota; class Planctomycetia; order Pirellulales; family Pirellulaceae; genus CAIXSC01. The sequence continues at coordinate 8,523 of JBIKVL010000016.1, forward strand.
GCGGATTGGCGCGGGTGAAGGAGATCGAGCAGGCGAAGGGCCGCGCCGTGTTCCAGTCGGCGGACGCGTCGAACCGCGAGTCGCTGGTCGCGGCCCGCGACATGTTGGCGCAGCGGATTGGCGCCATCGACGTGTTGATCAACGCGGCGGGCGGCAACCGACCCGATGCCACGCTGCCGCCGGGCAGCGATTTTTGCAAACTGCCGATCGAGGCCTGGCAAGGCGTGTTCGACTTGAATCTCGTGGGCGGCGTGTTGCTGCCGTCGCAGGTGTTTGGCGAATCGATGGTGGCGGCGGGCCGCGGCAGCATCATCAACATCGCGTCGATGGCCGGCATGATTCCGCTCTCGCGCGTCGTCGCCTACTCGGCGGCCAAAGCGGCGGTCATCAACCTGACGAAGTTCCTGGCCCGCGAGTGGGCGCGAAAGGGCGTCCGCGTCAACGCGATCAGCCCGGGATTCTTCCCCGCTGAACAGAACAAGGCGTTGTTGTTCAAGCCGGATGGCAGCTATTCCGAACGGGGCGGACAGATCATCGGCCACACGCCGATGGCCCGGTTCGGCGAAGCCCACGAACTCGGCGGGGCCGTGGTGTGGCTGGCCGCCCATCGCGCCTCGTCGTTCGTCACCGGCCAAAACATCGTGGTCGACGGCGGTTTTTCCTCGGTCACGATTTAGTGGCGCGATTTAGTGGCGCCCGAGGAACTGTTTCCCCGAAAAGGAACCACGGATTACACAGATCTCACGAATCCATAACACGGATGCCATCGAATACGATTCGTGCCATTCGTGCCATTCGTGCCATTCGTGCCATTCGTGCCATTCGTGCCATTCGTGAAATCCGTGGTTCCGACGTTCGGAGGCACTTCGTAGGAGTGCGCGCCGACGGTGACGCTAACCCACCCTGGAGTCTTTCACTTCATGCTTCGCCTGAAATCCTCGATGTCCATGGAACACCGTTCGAAAATCGAACCGAAGTTCGCCAGGCGGGCGATCCGGGCGGCGATAGTGCTGCTGCTGTCTTCCGCGGCGACGGCGAACGTCCCGGCGCATCCGCCTGCCCCGTCGGCGCCGACCGCGAAACGGTCGACGGAGGCGGCTGCGCCATCGCGGGCGGCCGCTCCGCTGGGTCGCTGGCAGCGGGGCAACCTGCATACGCATTCGCTGTGGAGCGACGGGAACGACTTTCCCGAGATGATCGTCGACTGGTACAAGCGGGCCGGCTACCAATTCCTCGCGTTGTCGGACCACAACATCCTGAGCATCACCGAAAAGTGGATCGAGGTTGACGCGTTGGCCAAACGCGGCGCGATCGGCGGACTGGAACGCTACCGCGAGCGGTTTGGCGACGAATGGGTGGAAACTCGCGAGAAGGACGGCAAGCGGCAAGTGCGTTTGAAAACGCTGCCGCAGTTTCGCGGGAAGTTCGAGGAGCCGGGGCGGTTCCAATTGTTGCAAGGCGAAGAGATCACCGACCACGTCGGCGATCTCCCGATTCATATCAACGCCAGCAATTTGCTCGACCTGATTCGGCCCCAGGGCGGCAAGACGGTCCGCGAGGCGATCGCCAACAACATCATCGCGGTTCAGGCCCAGTCTCAGCGGATCGGCCAACCGATCCTCGCCCATTTGAACCATCCGAATTTCGGCTGGGCGGTGACGGCCGAGGACATGGCGGCGGTCGTTCAAGAGCGGTTTTTCGAGGTTTACAACGGCCATCCCGGAGTCAATCATCGCGGCGACAAGCAGCGGGCGGGCACCGAGCGGATGTGGGATATCGCCAACACGATCCGGTTGGGCGAAATGCAGGCCCCGCCGTTGTATGGACTGGGGACCGACGATTCGCACAACTACTTCGGCGAGCGGGGCGCGTCGCCGGGCCGCGGCTGGATCATGGTGCGTTGCGACTCGCTGGAGCCTTCGGCGCTGATTCACGCGATCGAAGACGGCGAGTTCTACGCGTCGAGCGGCGTGGAACTCAGCGAAGTCCGCTACGACGAGGCGGGCAAGAAACTGAGCCTGGAAATCGTCGCCAAGCCGGGCGTGTCCTACACGACCGAGTTTATCGGCACTCGGCGCGATTACGACCGCGCCAACGAACCGGTCGTGGACGCTGAAGGCAAGCCGATCGTCGCCACCCGCCGCTACTCGGCCGATGTCGGTCGCGTACTGGCCACCGTCAAAGGGGCGGCGCCGCAGTACACGTTCCAAGGCGACGAGCTTTACGTGCGGGCGGTTGTGACTTCGAGCGAAAAGCCGGCCAATCCAGCGTTCGCGGGCCAGCTCCAGCAAGCCTGGACTCAGCCAGTCGGGTGGAAAGCGAGATTGGCGGAAAAGCGAGCCGCCGCCACCGCCACAGGATCAGCCGAAAAGCCCGCTGCTCCACGACTGCCTAAACCTTAGGCACCGCTTGACGCTTCGCGGGGAATCAAGGCGAAAGCGGCGGCTGAAAGCGGGGCCGCCTGGCGTTCGCCGATGCCTGCCAACATTCGGCCCGGAATTTGCAGCAATCTACCGCCGTCAAAGTGGTGGATTAGCGGGCTAGTAACGGATTCGGCCGCGGTACACCAAAGAAGGCCAGAATAACCAGGAGCCGGCGATGGCTGAGGCGACGTCCCAAGCGGGTGTGATGTCCGACCAGGAATTGGAACAGGTGCTGATGGAATCGCTACGGCATCAGATTCCGGCGATCCGTCGAGTGCGTGTCGATGTCCACGACGGAACCGTGCGGATCTGTGGCCGAGTGCAGTCGTTTTACGAACGGCAACTGTGCTTGACCTGCTGCCAGCGGCAAGTGGGCGTGCGCCAGGTCGTCGACGAAATCGAAGTCACGCTGTCGGCCAGCAATTATTTCCCGAGTCAATTGGACCAGTCGCCGTTACGCGGCTGATTGGGTCAGCACGCTCGAGGCCAGCTTCCGCCTTATTGGTTGGCGAAGACGCGGAGGAAGCGGCGGCGGTTTTCGGCCATCGTCTCTTCCACGAGCGTTACCAATTGTTCGGGCGAGGATTCGCCGATCAGGAACGCCAGCTTGCGCAGTTCGAGCGGATCGTGGGGCAAGTCGTGACGGGCCGTTGTGTTCATGAGGCGGAGTCGCGCCTCGACATTCCGGAGTAGTCGGTAGGCGCGGGTCCAGTGCTCGGCGTCCGCGGCGGACAGGCAGCCGGCGGCTTGCAAGCGTTGGTAGGCATCGATGGTGTTGGCGGCGAGTACGGCGGGGTTGGCCGCGCCGTGTTTCAGTTGCAGCATTTGCGCGACAAACTCGATGTCCATCGTGCCGCCGGGGCCGCGTTTTAGATTGCGGGGCGACGCGCCTTCCTCCAACCGCTGGCGCATCACGGCGATCTCGGCGGCGTTTTCGGGTTCCCAGGGCCGAATGAATTGGGCCTCGCGCACCGCCCGCATCGCCTTCGCGCGGGCCGACTCGGAACCGTACACGGGGCGGGCTTTGCACAACGCCTGCCGCTCCCATAACTGGCCACGGCCGCTGGCGAAATACTTGGCGAATTCGGCGAGCGATACGGCCAACGTGCCGTTCTTGCCGGTCGGACGCAGCCGCGGGTCAAGCTCGTACAACCGTCCGTACGGTCCAATGTGCGTGACGGTCTTGATGATCCGCTGGCTCAATTGGCTGAAGAAATGCTGGTTGGTGGTGCTCGCGTCGCGTCGTCCGCGGACACGGGAAACGGTCGAGCCATCGGCGTCATATAAAAAGACGACGTCGAGATCGCTGTGGTAATTCGGTTCGCGGCCGCCCAGCTTTCCCATCGCCAGCACCACGAATTCGCAGGGGGAACCATCCTGTTCGCCGCCCACGATCGTCGGTTCGCCGAACCGTTCCACCATGCGGTAATACTCGCGCAGCGCCACCTGCTGCAGGCAACTCTCCGCGATATCGGACAGGGCTCGATGGGTGCGCTGAATGTCCTCTTTGCCCAAGATGTCGCGCACGCCCACGCGCAGGTGCAGCGAGCTCTTGAAACTTTGCAGGATCGGATCGAGATCCTCGGCGCCGCCGCACAGTTCATCGAGCGATCGCTGCATCGCCTCCAAGCTGGGCAGTTTGTCGAGCATCAACGAATCGAGCAGCTCGTCGATCATGCCCGGCTGGCTGGTGAGGATGTTCGAAAGATACGGGCTTGTCGCACACAGGTGAACGTACAGTTTGAGCGATGGCGGATTGAAGCTGAAGAGTTCCCATAGCACTGCCTTTCCGCCCAGCGAATCGCTGACGCGGCTCAGCTCGATCAACGTGGCATCGGGATCCGGAGTGGCGGCGATCGCGCGGAGCAGCGACGGCGCGATGGCGGCGAGGAAGTGTCGGCAGCGGCGGGTTGAAAGGAACGGGATCCGTTCCGTCGACAAATCGGTGAGGTGTTGGTAAGCGGCCGAACAATCGCGGAATCCGTAGCGCGACAGCGTGGCCCGCACAATCGACTCGCTGGGGTCCGGATCGAGCACGAGGTCGATCTCGGGCGAGCTCGCTTCCTCGTCGGGAAACGCGGTGTGCAGAAGGAAATTGAGGATCCGGCGATTGATGGCCGTTTTTTCCTGAAAGTCCTGTTTGAAGGCGTCGAGCGCCGAGCGTTCCGGAGCGTCGGCGTAGCCGACGCGGATCGCCAGCTTTCGCAGTTCGGCCGGATCGTCGGGCAGGGTATGGGTCTGCAGGTCGAACATGATCTGCAGGCGATGCTCGATGCGGCGGAGCAACTCGTAGTTCTCCGCGAGCAGCATGCTTTCCTGGTGCGTGAGGCAGCCCGCCTCCTGCAGCCGCGAGAGCGCTTCCAACGTATTCCCCGCGCGGATGCTGGGCGTGTTGCCGCCGTGCAAAAGCTGCAGGAACTGAATGACGTACTCGATGTCGCGGATGCCGCCGCGGCCCGTCTTCACGTTCCTCGTCTCGCCGCCTTCGCGGACCGCTCGCTGCTCGATCCGGCGCTTCAGCGCCTGGATACCCGTAATGTCGGCCCGGTTGAGATATTTGCGATAGATCCACGGTTCCAGCCGCGACAGGAATTCGTTGCCGAGTTCGCTGTTGCCGGCGGCGATCCGCGCCTTCACGAACGCTTGCCGCTCCCATGTGCGGCCCGAGTTTTCGTAGTAGCGAAGGGCCGGTTCGAGCCCAATCACCGGCGGCCCTTGCTTACCTTCGGGACGCAACCGCAAGTCGACCCGAAAGCACATGCCGAGGTCGGTCTTTTCGCCCAGCAAACGCACAATCTGGTGCGCCAACCGCTGAAAGAACTCTTCGCTGCTCGTTCGCCGCGGCCCCGCCGTCTCGCCGCCGCTATCGCTGAGCAACACCAGATCGATGTCGCTCGAATAGTTCAATTCGCAACCGCCGAGTTTGCCGAGCGCGATGATCGCGAAGCGGGCTGGCTGTCCGTCGGGTCGCAGCGGTCGACCGCGTTGCGCGCATAGCTTCCGCCAGGCCGCTTGGTACGCCGCTTCGCACAACGCGTCGGCGAGGAACGAGATCTGCCGCGTGACCGTTTCGATGCTCTGACGCCTCACGATGTCGCCATACGCGATCCGCAGCGTCTCGCGATGCCGATATCGCCGCAACGCGGTCATGACCGCCGCTTCGTCATCGAGCGCCGCCACCTCGGAGAGGATCTCCTGGAGCAGCACATCGCGGGACACCGGCAGACCGTCCGTCAACCGCACCAGATCGAACGATTCGG
>JBIKVL010000528.1:0-4068 GCA_044356875.1 Pirellulaceae bacterium
GACGCCAACCGCGATCCGCAAGGCATCGACCGTCTGAAGGGACGCCTCTACCGCGTCCGCTACGAAGGCTCGCCCCGCGCGCCCCAATTCGATCTCGCTCGGGAAACCGACGAGCAACTGATCGAACGGCTTCGCAGCCCCAACGTTTTCTTTCGTGATATCGCCCAGCGGCTGCTTGCCGAACGCGCCTCGGCCGCCGCCACTCCAAAGCTCGAAGCCCTCGTGCTCAACGAGCAACTCGACCGCAAACATCGGCTCCATGCCCTCTGGGCGCTCGCCGGCGCCGGGCCGCTCCGAACGGACTTCCACAACCAGTTGCTTGACCATAGCGACCCCTCGTTCCGCGCCTGGGGCGTGCGGCTAGCCGGCAACCAAGGCGCGGCCGGCAATCAGAACACGGCGAGCAACCAAGGCACGGCCAGCAATCAAGGCGCGGCCGGCAATGAGAACGCGGCAGGCAACCAAGACGGATCGAAGGGGCTCGATCCGCGGATCGCGGCGCGAGTCGCGAAGATGGCGGCGGACGCCGCGCCCGAGGTCAAGTTGCAGGTGGCGATCGCCGCGCGGAAGCTCCCGGGCGTCGATCCGCTCCCGGTATTGCTGGAGACGCTGGTCAGCTGCGGCGACGATCGGCTCATCCCGCACATCGTTTGGCAGAACCTGCATCCGCTGCTGGAGACGCGTGGCCCCGAGTTCCTCAGGCTCGTCAAGCAATACGATTTGAAGGCGTCGCCCAACCTCGCCAAGCTGATGCCCCGCGTCACCGAGCGTCTGTTAGCGAAGCGGAAATGATTCCAAAGTCGTGGACCACTCCGTGGTCCAATGCGGTCGCGCGAACGCGGTGAGCGGCGCTAACGGTCTTTCGAGCGGCGGCGGACTCGACGGCCGCCGCGTGTGGAACCGCGCGGAGCGTCCGGTTTTGGGGGCCGAGGGCGATCGCCTCTCGAGCGTTCCGTCCGAGGACGATCGTCGTCGCGACGGCGCGTTTCCCGGGGGAGCTCGCCGCCGGATCGATCGGCTCCCGGGCGCGTCCCACGGGCTCGGTCCGAAAACCGCGACCGATCCGAAAACCGCGACCGATCCGAAAACCGCGACCGATCCGAAAGCCGCGACCGGTCCGAAAACTGCGATCGATCCGAAAACTGCGGTCCAGCGGAACCTCCGCTAGGATCTCCGCCGGCGTCTCCGCCTCCGCGGCGATCGCGGCCGCCGCTGTCACCGTCGTCGCCGCCCTCGCCTTCCTCGTCGTCGTATTCGCCGTCTTCGTCGCGGAGCGCGGCGGGGTCTTGGTCGGCGAGCCGTTCCAGGGAGGCGGGCCAGCCGTCGGCGGGGACGACGGGCGAGCCTGTGGCGGAACTTCCGCACGCTTTGCGAAGCCTATCGAGCAGCTGTTGCAGGTCGGCCGGCAAAGGCATCTCGAAGCGGAGCCGCTGGCCAGAGATCGGATGGGTGAAGCCGAGCTCGGTGGCGTGCAGCGCGCACCGCGGGGCGGCGCTGCGATCTTCCAGCGTCTTTTGGAACAGCGGTTGGCAGTACACTTTGTCGCCGCAGACAAAGTGGCCGTTCTCCGCCAGATGGATGCGGATCTGATGCGTGCGGCCCGTTTCCAGGCGGCAGGCGACAAGCGTGTAGTCGCCTAGCCTTTCGAGCGGACGCACGTGGGTCACCGAGCGTTGTCCGACGTCCGGCAACTTAGTGCTGCCGCGGCGTCCATCGCCGCGATCCCGCACCAGCCGCGAAATGATCGTCGCCGCCTCCACGGCGCCATGGACGATCGCCACGTAAGCGCGATGGATCGAATGGCGGCGAAACTGCTGGACCAGGCTGCGTTCGGCGGGAACCGTCCGCGCGAAAACCATCAGGCCGCTAGTTTCGCGATCGAGCCGATGGACGGGCCGGACCGGCACCACGATCGGTCGTCGCTCGGCGTCGCCACGCTCGGCCTGCGGAGCTCGCCCTTGCCGCGCGACGCGTCCCTGCGGTTCGCCGAATCCGCCGCGCTTGCTCTGGGCCCCTTTGCCCTGCGTGCCTTGGCCCAGCGTGCCTTTGCCCTGTGAGCCTTTGCCCTGTGAGCCTTTGCTCTGGGCGCGTTTGGCGAGCACTCGGGCGAGGGCTTCGTCGAGCGTTGGTTGGCGTTGTTTGCGGTGGTCGGCCCATTGGCGTTCCTCGCGATGGCGCAGCGTTGTCATGCCGGCTGGTTTTTCGACGACGACCACGTGGGCGTCGACGTAGCGGATCCGCACGTCGTCGTCCCGGGGCGGCAGGGCCTGGGCCTGCGGCAGCACCTTGACCACTTCGCCCTCTTTTAGCCGCCGGCCTTCGTCCACGCACAGATTGCCATGGATTTGCACGCGGCGGCCGTGGATCAGCTTGCGGGCTTGGTTCCAAGACAGCTCGGGAAGCCGTCGGCGCAGCAACGCGGCCAGCGTCGTTTGGGACTCTTCGGCCGCGACATGGAACACTTGGCTGCCGTCACGCTTCATGGAATCTCCGCTGGCGCGATAAGCTCCGCCCGCCGCATGGCTCATTTTCGATTATCCGTCTGGCCGGTATCTTAGCGGTTTCGATTCTCTTCAACAGGGAGACCGGGTCCGCCGTTTTCGAGCCTATGTCTTCGAAGTTCTCCGCGCAGCACCCCTTGCGGCTGGCCATGTGGTCCGGGCCGCGGAATATCTCCACCGCCCTCATGCGTTCTTGGGAGAACCGGTCCGACACGACGGTGGTCGACGAGCCGTTTTACGCCCACTATTTGGCGGTGACCGGGAAGGACCACCCGGGCAAGGAACAGGTGATCGCGGCGGGCGAGACCGACTGGCGGCGGGTCGTCGAGCAGCTGACCGGCCCGGTCCCCGGCGGCAAGGCGATCTACTACCAAAAGCTCATGACGCACCATTTGTTGCCGTCGATGGGACGTGATTGGTTCGGCCGCCTGCGGCATTGTTTTTTGATTCGCCACCCGCGCGAGATGATCACGTCGTACATCAAGATCGTCGAACATCCGACGCTGGAAGACACCGGCTATCCGCAACAAACGGAAATCTTCGAATGGGTGCGGAACCACACGGGCGAAGTACCGCCGGTCATCGAATCGACGGCCGTGCTCAACCATCCCGAAGCCACGCTCCGGGCGCTCTGCGAGCGACTGGGGATTCCGTTCGAGCCCGCGATGTTGTCCTGGCCGCCCGGGCCGCGGGCGACGGACGGCGTGTGGGCGCCGCATTGGTATGCGGAAGTGGAAAAGACGACGTGTTTCCGGCCTTATCGACCGAAGGACGAGCCCGTCCCCGCGCCGCTCGAATCGCTCTACGAAGAATGTCTCGCCCACTATGAACGCTTGGCCGTCCATCGGCTAGCCTGAGTCTCCGCCCCGCGGTCTGGAATCCCATGCTCCAAAAATTCAACGAACGCAATCGAGACCTGCTTGTCAACATCAACGGCCGGCTGGTGCATCGCGACCAAGCGGGCATCAGTCCCTTTGATTCGGCTGTGCAAGGCGGCGACGCCGTTTGGGAAGGCCTGCGGGTGTACAACGGCCGGATCTTCAAATTGATCGAGCATCTCGATCGGCTTCGCGGTTCGGCCGTGGCGCTCGCCTTCGCCGAGATCCCTTCGCATGAACAGATCATCGAGCAGATTCGCCGCACGCTGGCCGCCAACCAGATGCGCGACGGCGTGCATATCCGCCTCACGCTGACCCGCGGCGTGAAGCTGACGTCCGGCATGGATCCGCGGCTGAACGTTTTCGGCCCGACGCTCATCGTGCTCGCCGAACACAAACCGCCCGTGTACGACAAGGCGGGCATTACGCTGGTCACGGCGAGCGTCCGGCGGTTCAGCGCCGATTGCCTCGACCCCAAGATCCACCACAACAATCTGATTCAGTCGATCCTGGCGAAAATCGAGGCGAATGTCGCCGGCGCCGACGACGCGCTGATGCTCGACACCCGCGGTTTCGTCGCGGAGACGAACGCGACCCACGTGTTCATCGTCGATCGCGGCCGCGTGCTCACGCCCCGCGTCGTCGCCTGTCCCGAAGGCATCACCCGCGCGACCGTCATCGATCTCTGC
>JBIKVL010000529.1:0-4065 GCA_044356875.1 Pirellulaceae bacterium
AATGAACCGCGCGCCTCCCATCAGCCGAGCCGCGCCAGCGGCCGGTTCTAGGCGGACTCGGCCGGAACGGAACGAAAACCGGCGGCTTGCGCCGAGCCGGCTAATGAACCGCGCGCCTCCCATCAGCCGAGCCGCGCCAGCGGCCGGTTTCCTCATCAGCCGAGCCGCGCCAGCGGCCGGTTCTAGGCGGACTCGGCCGGAACGGAACGAAAACCGGCGGCTTGCGCTGATCCGTCCCAAAAACCGGCAGCTTGCGCTGGGCCGGCTAATGAACCGCGCGCCTCCCATCAGCCGAGCCGCGCCAGCGGCCGGTTCTAGGCGGACTCGGCCGGAACCGAACGAAAACCGGCGGCTTGCGCCGAGCCGGCTAATGAACCGGCGGCTTGCGCCGAGCCGGCTAATGAACCGGCGGCTTGCGCTGAGCCGGCTAATGGAACAGCGTCCCGCATTCCTTTCCGTGTTGTTCGGTGTGGGTCCGTGGATGGTGTTCGCCGGTGATACTCGATCCGCTCGATTACCATTCGGGGCGGCGGAGGATCTCGCCGAGCAAGAAGGCGGCTCGCAGGTTTTGCGGCGATCGCATGAGCGACGCGACGTCCTGCGCGATGCCGCTGGGAGCGGCAGCCGACGCCGTGGGCGGGGCGGCGGTGGCGGTGCCTAATTTCTTCGCGGCTAGCCCTCCCCGTGGCCCCTGGCCAAAGAGTTCGCGTTGATGCGCCTCCAGTTGGTCATCCGCCAACGCCACCTCTTCGCCAAAACGTTCGGCCCGCGACGAGACACGTTTCGGATCCAAATACCGCTCGACTTGCTCCGCGATATCGTCGCCCGTCACCGGCTCCGCTTCCACCAGCGGCGGCTCGGGATAACTCGGCCCCAATCCCTTAGGCCTGGAAACCGCTTCCCCACGCCCCGGCGTTCGCCCTCCGGCACGCTGTTGCCACTGCCCCTGTTGCCACTGTCCCTGTTGCCACTGCCCCTTAGCGTCGGGAGCACGTTGGCCGGGAGCACGTTGGCCGGGGCCGCGACCGCCGGGGCCGGCTGGCGGTTTGCTACCGGCGGGCGCTTGCGGGTTCACGAGCGATTCCAGGAACTTGCCTAAGAGGTCGCCGAGGTCTTCACCGGCCATGGAAACACCGTTCGTTATGAGAGGCCGAGTCACGAGGCTGGAGGGCGGCCGAATCAGTGGGCCGCATGCAGGGGGCCGCATGCAGGGGGGCCGCATGCAGGGGGGCCGCAAGTCTAGTTCTTCGCGGCCGTCGGAGTGCTGGAACCGGCGATCGCCTTTCGCATGTCGGTGTCGGCTTGGATGTTTCGCAACTTGTAGTAGTCGAAGATGCCGAGCTTCCCCGAACGGAACGCTTCGGCCATCGCCTTGGGGATATCCGCTTCCGCCTCGACCAGTTGCGCCCGACTCTCTTCGATCTTCGCCGTCATTTCCTGTTCGGCGGCGACCGCCATCGCGCGGCGGCCTTCGGCGCGGGCTCGAGCGACCCGGGTGTCGGCCTCGGCTTGGTCCGCATCCAGTTTCGCTCCGATGTTCTGCCCAACATCGATGCTCGCGATGTCGATCGAAACGATTTCAAAGGCTGTCTGCGAATCGAGTCGACGGGCGAGCACCGTCTTCGAGATCAGGTCCGGGTTCTCGAGCACCGCCTTATGGCTCTCGGCCGACCCGATCGCGCTGACGATCCCTTCGCCCACGCGAGCGACGATGGTTTCCTCCGTGGCGCCGCCGATCAACTGTTGCAGGTTAGCTCGAACTGTGACTCGCGCCGTCACCTTCAATTCGATGCCATTCTTCGCGACCGCCGAGAGCTTGGCTTGCGGTCCACCACGCGCCGGGCAGTCAATCACCTTGGGATAAACGCTCGTTTGCACCGATTCCAACACGTTGCGGCCCGCGAGATCGATCGCGGTTGCCTCGCGGAACGACAGGCGGATGGTTTTCGCCTTGCGGGCGGCAATCAGGGCCCGGATGACCAATGGCACATTGCCGCGGGCCAAAAAGTGCGCTTCGAGCGCTTTCGTGGTCAATTCTTGATCGTCGGACAAGCCGGCCGTGACCGCCATGATCTTTCCGCGGACGATGGTTCGCGAGTCCACCTTGCGGAAGGTCATGCCCAACAGATCGAGGATCGATATGTTGGCTCCGGTCAACAACGATTGAATCCACAGCCGGAAATAGCTCGCGAAAACCCAGATAAAGATCAGGAAGGCAAACAGCAGCGCAAGAGCGATCAGAATGCCCAATAACGCGGTCGGATCGATCGGCTGTTGTTGAGCGAAGACCGTCGCGTCCCGAAGTGGTAAATCACGCATGGCAAATGCCTCAAGTGGGATGGGTGTGGTCGAGCGGCTCTAGTCCCAACGCCTCTAACGGCCTTCGTAGAATATCCTCGCCGGTGGCGGGCGGCGAGCCTCCCCCCAGGGCGATTGGCTCGGGCCGCACTTCGAGCCGATTCAAATCGACGCCGATGATCCGCACCCGCTCGCCCGGTTCAACGGGCTGGCCATCGCTGACCGCGTCGTAGGTTTTTCCGTCGACCTCGACCAAGCCACTGAGCAGCATTTTGGTTTTCGCGGTCGCCACCATGCCCACCATGCTCCGCAGTTCATACCGCGGATCGTTCTCCGGCAGCACTTCGTCCGGATTGTCGGGCGGCGTGTTGAGCACCTGTTGGCCAATTGGCGTTTGGGGCCACCAGCGCACCGCCGACGCGAACAAGAGCGGCACCACGACGAGCACCACTATCGTCATGGTCGCGCCGGTCATGCGACTCGACAAAAACGCGCACACCAGCGAACCGACAATCGCCAGCGTCGCAACGGCCCCAAGCAGTCCGCTGGTCGGAAGAAAGAATTCCGCCGCGATGAAGCCGAGGCCCACCACCAGCAACAGAACCGACCAGACCCAGAGTTCCATAAACGGACTCCTGAGGACCTACGCGCACCAGTTCGGTAAAGGTTCGTTGAACACCGTGGGCAACGCGGCACCTTGCAAAGCGGCGATCGATTGCTCGGCCACCCGCACCGACTCCGCGGACCCATGGAACTCCATCGTCAAGTCATAGGTCGCCGTGCCGCCCGGCGCCAGCTTCGCAACACGCCCCTGACGGCCCTCGAAACTACGCGGGTTCGGATAGTTAGTGCCGGGCTCGAGCCCCGTCACACTCCCGTCACGCGACGCGGCGGTATTCTTCCACAGCGAATAGCACGGCAACTGGCGCACGTCGTGCGTCAAGCTCGCACCACGATCGCCCGCCGCATTGCGGAGCAGCGTCCGCGTGCGCCCCTCGGCGTCGGCCAGCAACTCCATGAAAAACACCTCTTCGGCATAGCCCGCTGTCGGGGCCGCGTACCGGTCCCAGCTCGCCAGCCCGCGAGCCGCATGCGGGTTGCGCGGCACGACGGTCTTCACCGGCGCGACAAATCGCGCGCCCGCGTCGAGCAACGGTTCGCCAAAGTTCACGTGGTACAACAACTGCGACTCGGCCGGACTCTCAGATAAATTTTCGACCACATCGTGAATCCGCAACACCGGTTCGCCCACGCGCGTCGACACCGTCGAGGTCAGCCGCAGTTTCAGGAAATGGAACCGAGTCTCCTCAACGACCCCGGTCACGGCGATCTCGCCCGTCCCTCCGTCAATACTGACGCTGACCGACCGTGCCGGCTTGTTGGCGATGCGGCCATGGAGCGGATACTTGAGCCGCCCGGTCTCCGGCTCGAACTCGGGCGCGCCGTTGCTCTCCAACCCGCACCGCACCAGCAGTTCGTCGAAGCCGTCGAGCCAGCCCAATCCACCGGGCTCCATCAGCGGAACATACGCGGGATGGACGGGTCCGCGAACCGGCGACCGCCAACCGTATTCAAGACCGCCCAACCACGCCTTCCACAGCCCCATGCCGCGAGTGGGAAGAATGTCGAACGACAACACCCCGTTGTCGACTCGAACCACATCCACGCCGTCCGACAGACCGCCACGCAGTCGCCGCTTGGAGACTTCGTAGCCGGCCGCCAAGCCGCCAACGGACGCTGGTCCGAGCGTCGCCGATTCGACGAACA
>JBIKVL010000530.1:0-4057 GCA_044356875.1 Pirellulaceae bacterium
GGCATGGGAAGGTTCTTGCTGTTCTCTTGACGGGAGGGTTGATCCGATGGAAATGCCGCCACTGTTGGACGGGTTTCTGGTGTCCACCGCCGCCGGCGCCGGGCAGGGGTTAGGTCAAATTCTCATTACATGGCTGCTGCAGCGGTGGCGGACCATGACCGGGACGGCGCGGCCCATCAAGGTCGCGGACTTGGCACTCAACCTGCCGCTGGCGAATGGCGAAACGCCTCCCACGAATACTCCGGCGAGCACCTCCGCGAACACTTCGGCGGAAGCGAACCCAGCGGAATCGTCTCCGATGGCAGCCATTCCGCATGTGGCCGCCGTGGCTAGCCACCCCGATGGAGCGTCGACAACGCTTGACGCCGGCAGCGCCGCGGCTCCTCCGCCCGAACTGGTACGGGCTGTCGAGTCGTCGCAAAGCGCGTCCGATTGGGCCAAAGTGCTCGACGAACTTCAGCAGTTCGGGGTCGATCTGCCGCGGTCCGCCGCCACCGAACTGGCGGCCATGCAACAATCGGTGCTCGATCGCGTCTCGGCCCCGACCCTGGCACTGGGGCGGCTCGCCGAGTTGACAGCGCAAGCATTCGAGCAGGCCGGGATCGAACCTGCGGACTTGCGACGCTGGCAACGCGTCGAGGACTGTCTGGCCGGCGATCCGGATCTCGAATCGCTCGGTCACGGCTCGTCGGCGGCGTCGGCGCCTTCCCTGGCGTCGGTCGCGGTGGCGCCGCTCGCCCAGCCCTCGACGTGGTTCGCGTGGACCCGCGAGGAGCTCGATCGACGCCTCACGACTTACCTGCGGCGCGCGGTGCGTCGTTGCGACCAATCATGCGAACTCGCGTTGCGAACGACTGTCGACTGCGAATTGGCTTTGCTGCGGGAGCTGAGGAGTTGGCGGGGTGACCTAAGCGTGCTCGAACAGTTTCTTTCCAGCTTGCCGCCGCTCCATGTAAAGACCCGCTCGCTGCGTCCGTTGTCCGGACGCGGCAAGGAAGCGACGCGGGCGTTGGAGGAAGCGGCCCTGGTGGCCGCCGGCTTGCTGGAGACGACTACGCGGCTCTTTCAGCAACCCGTCGGCTCCGCTTCCTGGTCTCAACAACTGCTCGTCTGTCGCCAGGCGACAGCGCGATTGACGCAGCAGGTCCGCGAACGCCGCGACCTGCGGCAATAGCGGCCGCGTCGAACGTCGCTCAACCTCTGTCTCTGACAAGAGCACGAGCCCGCTGAGCTTCGGTGGCGCCACGCCAACCGCGGCTCCTAACCTCCTTCAACCTGCTTCATTCCCTGCAACTCCCTTCCGTTCCAGTCCTTTCCCGCAATGTCTCGGGGCCCTCCCGGGACGTCGCTTCCAACAGGAGCCGATCCGATGACTTCCCTGGTGAACAATCGCTGGATTCCGTCGCCGACGGATTTCGCGGTGCGTGTCGAGGTGAGCGACCTCGACGGATTCTTTTCCAAGCAATTGACAGTTGAGCCGGGCGTGGTGGCGTTCGTGCTCGAAAACGGCCAGTCCGTCGGCACGGTGCCCAGCGGTTTGTACACGTTGGAGAGCTTTTCCCAGCGGCTCGCGTTTTGGTCGAAGCGGCCGATCTCCGCGATCTTGGCCCGCGAGAACCCGGTTTATCTGGAATTGTCGTGCGGCGATCTTCCCACCCGGGAAATGCTGCTGGTCGACGTGCGAGTTCGCGTTGGCATTCAAGTCGACGACATCGCGCTGTTCCAACGCAATCTGCTCGGTGCTCGCGCGGTCGTCTCGCTCGCCGACCTGGAAGGCATGTTGGCTCCCATGGCGCGGCAGGTGTTGTGGGAGGCGATCGGCCGGCTGTCGATCCGCGATTTGACGAGTCGACAGTCGCGGGTCGATCTGGAATTGGCAATGACGCAAGCGTTCGGAGCCTCGTTGCTCCGCGCCGGCCTCAAGTTTGTCGAAGTGCAAACGCTGTCGGTATCGCACCACGAATACGACGCCCAGCGGCGCCGCGTCGGCGAGCTGTGGTTGCAGCGCGAAGGAATGCAGCTGGACGAGCAACAAGCTCAGGCCGCCGCCGACCAGCGTCTGGCGGAAATCCGCGGCCAGGAACGGGTCAATGAACTCGACATCCTCGCCCAGCAAGTCGATGCCGACCGCATGGAAGGCGAGTTGGCCGCCCGGAACCGCCGCATCGGCATCCGCAAAGCGCTGCGCGAAGCGATCCTGGCCGGCAAGTTCGACGCGGAAAACGCGGCGGACCAACTCGCGGCGTTCCGCCAACAACACGACTCGCAGCGAGCTGTGCGCGAGGACGAATATCAAACGCTGCTCGAAACCTTGCGTGACCGTCGCGCGGACCGCGGCGCCCAGCGGCAACAACTGCTTCGCCGGCTGGAAATCGAGCAACAGGCGGAACTGGGCAGCCTCCGCGTTCAACTCGATTTCGCCCAGACGTCGCGGACCCGCATGGCGGAGATCGAACTGGCAAAGATCAACGATGACGAGGCCGCGCGCCGCTGGCGACGCCAGCTTCAGCAGGAGGCGGAAGCCGCCGCGCACCAACGCGACGAGCGCCTGAAGCGGGTCGAAGCCGAGCGCCAAGCCGCGCTCAGGACCGCCCAGGATCAACGCGACGAGGCGCTTCGCGATATCGTCGGCCGGCAGGATGTTGATCGCGTTGCCGGCGAGATTCAAATCGCTCAAGCGCAGCGTTCCCAGCGGCTCGCCATCACCGAATTGGAAGTGCGCACAGCGCAGCAACAGGCGGAAATCGCCTTGCGGGACCGCCGCGCGGCGAGCGAACGCGAACTCCAACGCAACCAGGGATTGGATCAACTGGAACGCGTACGCCTGCTGCAGGAAATGAACGTCAACTTCCAGCGGCAGGAATCCGAGTTGCGGATTCACGAAAAGCGGACGGAAGCGGAACTGGCAATGCTCCGCGATGACAAAGCGGCGACGCGGGAGATCGCTCGCTTGCAAGCGCTGCGCGGCCTAAGCGATCTGGAACTGGTCGCCGGTTCTTCCAACTCCGGCATGCTTGTGGACCTGCTGAAGCATCGCGCGACGCAGCAGACGGCCCAGGAGGTCGCCCGCCACGAGGCGACTGTCGCCCTGACACAAGACGCCGCCATGCAGGCGCTACGCCAGCGACTCGAACAGGCCGAAAGCCAAGCCGCGCACAACCTGGTGAATCAGAAGCAACGCGACACCGACCAAACGATCGCGCTGATGCGCGAAATGCTGCTCAACCAGCAAGACGCGTTCGGCAAGTTCGGGACCAACCTGGAAAACGTCACCCGCAATCTGGGCCCCCATCATCCGTTTCCCGCCCCGGCCTCCGTGGTCGTTGTGCCAGCCGCCGCTGGCGCGCCACCGGCAAGTTCCCAGCCGGCCGGCGCTCCAGGCGGCGTTACAGGCGGATCCCCGGCGGATCCCGCGAGCGTTCGGGCTGCCAATGTTCCTCCCGCGAACCCCGCGTCGAACCCCTCTTCGGTTGCCGCCGAGAGCTCGCCGCGGCATGGTTAATCGCAGTTCCCTTATGGATAAGAAACAACGATGTCCCCGCAGGAAAAAGGTCCGAACGATCTGCTGACCACACGCGAGCTCATGGACTATCTGCAAGTGAGCCGCACGAAGGTTTGGGAACTGGTCACGAAACAGGGGCTGCCAGCCTTCAAGCTCGGCGGCGATTACCGCTATCGCCGCCATGAAGTCGATCAATGGCTGGAAACCAGGCGCTCGACGCCCAAACCGCCATCGGAAAAGAAACAGGGCAACGATCCGGAGTAACCGCGAATCGCCATCGAGGAGTTCATGTCCCAGACAGATGATTCCCTGAATCCTTACTACGAATTACTGCGGCCGCACGCGTTAAAAGGCATCGCGGCGCTCGAAACGCTCGTAACCCAGTTCGTCACTCGCGGGCTGCTCACGAGCAATGAGGCATTCCAGCTTATCGAGCGTCTCTCGTACTCGGCAGTTGGTTCTTCGACACCGGCCGTGACGGCGGAGGAAGCGACCGCCCTCGGGTCGTCCGCCGCGCCAACACAGCCTGTCCCGCCGTCGATCGTGTTTGACTGG
>JBIKVL010000531.1:0-4054 GCA_044356875.1 Pirellulaceae bacterium
CATCTGCGCCGCGCGGTCGAACGAACGGATTTCAGCCGCGAGATGGATCGTCGCCGCTGCTGCTGGACTTCCAGGTCCACCAATTGCGTCAAAAGCTCCAATTTTTTCGCGCCAACGCGTCTTAATCGGCGTCCATGCCGTGGCTCTCCAGGGAAAAAATGCTTCACTTGTCCATCAAGTTGCCGCAGCTTAACACGGGAATCGCCAAATCTCCTATTGACGTTTTTCACCGTCAACCGAGCCTCTCAAAAGCTGACGTGGGCCCCGCCCGATAGCGCCGCGGCAATCGATCTTGCCCTTCCAACGGAAATGTCCTATCGAATTTGTTATCCGAAGCTCGCTTTCAGGACCCCCGCCAGGACCTCGCCCAGGCTCACTCCCCGCGCCCACCTGCGGATCGCCAATACGGATCTTCCCCCACATGCCCAGCCTGTCCCAAATCACGCTCCGAGCCGACCGATACGTCGCGGCGTGCGTGATCGCGATGGCGGCCGCGGTGTGGGGAGGCCTTGTGTCAGGCAACCAGGCGAGCGGCCAACAGAGCAGTCGCCTCGAAAACCGCGAGTCGGCAGTTGATCCGAACGCTGTTTCGAACGTCGCCAATCAAGGCGGAACAATCATTCCAAACCCGGCTGTCGGCGAACCACCGCTATCGCCGTGGCTAACGCCGAACCTCCAGGCGGTCGACCTTGACCAAGTCGAACTGCCAGAATCCTCCGTTCCCACAATCGACGCCTACAGCGACTCGATGGCGGACGCTGGTTTGTCCCCCAACGCCGCCGCCACCGGCCGAGACGCGAATCCACTGGGAGGACTCGCCGGCCAAGGCGACCGAGCGCCGGTTCGGTTTCGCTTGGAATGGCTCCCCGAACGGGACTTGAAG
Source organism: Pirellulaceae bacterium (assembly GCA_044356875.1). GTDB lineage: Bacteria > Planctomycetota > Planctomycetia > Pirellulales > Pirellulaceae > CAIXSC01. Next base: position 884 of record JBIKVL010000531.1, read on the forward strand.
GGGCTCGATGGCGGCCTGGCGATCAACAGCCAATCCCTTAGTTTGGCATTCCCGCTGCGGTTCGACGCCGACGGTCAAGGGCTTTGGCTTGGGTTGGCGGGCGTTCGCAGCCTTGAAGCCGACACCGACACTTTATTGCCAGACTCGGGCCGGCGGCTTCCCGAGCGGTTCTGGGATATCGACTTTGGCGTGATGCGGTTGCGGTCGTGGGAAGACGGCCGTCGCGCGGGCGGCATGTTACGCGTCGGATCGCCCAGCGATCGCCCTTTCGCCGCCTGGCGGGATGTGACGGTGACATTCCTGGTCTTCGCGTCGATCCCTAGCGGCGAGCGGAACGCATGGAGCGCCAGCCTGTTTTACTCGCCGACGGGTCAAATCGTCTTTCCATTGCCGGGTTTGGCGTACGTATGGAGACCTTCGCCCCAGTTCGAAGCGAGCCTTGGGGTTCCCTTTTCCTTAACCTATCAACCCACAGAATCTTTGACGTTTCAGGCCAGCTACCGACCGCTCAACCAAGTGCGCGTCAGCGGCAGACAACGGCTGGGCGAGGCTTGGTCTGTGCTGGCGACTTATGAAACGGTCAACGACGCCTTTTGGAGCTCTGATCGGGAGAACGATCGCGAGCGGACCTACTTTTTTGATCAGCGATTGACGCTTGGCCTGCGTCGCGACCTGCCAGGCGGGTGGTTCATCGAAGGGTCGACGTTTTACGTTTTCGACCGGAAAGTCTTTCAAGCCGAGCGTTTCTCGCGTGACCGCCGCGACCTGCTGCCGATCGAAACCGGGATCGGCGCTTCGTTGCAAGTCGTTTGGGCGCGATAACGGAACCACCATCCAATGGCGGCCCGCATTACGGACCGGGATCGGACGGCGGGTCTGGTCCGGGGCCAGCAGGATCAGGAAAGGTTTGTTCTCCGTTTCGCGGAAAACCGAGCGAATCGAGCGGCGAGCCTTCTTCAAATTCGCCATCGCCTCCCGGTCCATCGAAGGTGATACAGTTATCAGCCTGACCGGCAATCTGATCGTTGTCGTCGCACTCGTCGAGATTGTCGATGTAATTGAAACCTCCCGTGTTGGCATTGTGGGCGACGACCCCATCAAGCGAATAGCTTTGGTTCACATCTTGCATGGAACCGCCAACATCGGAAAGCTCGCTGACGACCGCATCCCGAGCGGCTGATAAGCCCACGCACAATCCCACAACAATGCCGGTGGCTACCATGACCAGTTCCGCCGACATCACGAAGGCGCGATCGTCACGCCAGAGGGACATAAGAAAAAGCGTGGGTGTCGGACAAACATCCATCCGTGGCTTAAGAGCGACCGTCGCTATCGTCCGCGACCGTCGCCGCGCGGCCTTCCTACGAATGCGTGGATTCATTTGACTGAAATCTCCCTGGCAAATTACTTCGGGCACGACGCCGCCCTACGGGCGACTGCCGTCCTGACTCGCTTGCGCTAGCCATTCCTGAGGCGTGGTATCCAATCGCGCCGATCTGCGTGATCCCGTTCGCGTCCATCCACGACGCCGCAGCGACTGGCAGCCCCACCACAATCATTGACAACAACCATATTTGTTGTATTGATTCATTCAACGGAGATTCTTCGATTTTGCGGCTTGGGAGACGGCTAGATCGGACCGGCAGTGCGGGTTGTAGCGATTACAGCGTCGATGGACGGCGATTGCGACGTCCGGTTGGACAAATCACAGGGTCTTGGCTGGTCCGAGCGACTTGACTGCCTGACGCGGTTTTTCGGGTGCCGCGATTGAATCCAGTTCGGTGGCTGATTACAACGTAGACGGCCTGAGGGGAACCTCTCGAAGGTTTCGCAGCGGCCTTTGACGCAGGGGCTGGCACAGAACGTCCACCAGCCATGAATGGGCAAGGAAAGCCGGCGTCCCACTTTTTCATGTCCGCCACATTCGCACGGCCCTAGTGCTTCATCCATTCCGCGGCGCCGGTGTTCCTGCGTCGTCAGCCAGACTGCCGCGGTAAGCCGCCGAGGTCGTGGCTGTTCGGATGGGTGTCGGGTCTTATCCGGGCAACTGGGGCCCTACCGAGCCGTGTCCAACTGCACGAGCGTCCGGTATCGCTTCGGCGGGTCGACTTTCCGCTACCACACTTCCACGAAAGCTTAGGTGCCCCATGTCGATCGATCGATTTCGTTGGTTGAGCCGAAACTGGGCGGCTTCCGATTCGCTTTCCGAGCGTCGGAACACGGAGCGTCGGAATATGGAGCGTCGGAACACGAACGAGCGACTTTCGTCCAATTCGCGGTTCGCAACGGGCGGCCGACGAGCGGTTCAGGCTGGCCGCCGCGGTTCCCGCGTCCGTGGTTGGCTACGGTTTGAACCGCTGGAAGCCCGTTGCGTCATGGCGGCTGGCGACTTGGATCTTACCTTTGACACGGATGGCAAGGTCACCACGGATTTCGGCGGCAGCTTAGTCGACCAAGCGTACGCAGTCGCATTGTCAGGCGATGGTCGCATCGCGGTCGCCGGCTCGACGAATAACGGCAGCAACCTCGATTTCGCGGTCGCCAGATACGCCACCAACGGCAGCCTGGACGCGGCTTTCGATACGGATGGGAAGGTGACGACCGCGATCGGCAGCGGCGATGAAATAGCTCGTGGCGTGGCCATTCAAGCGGATGGTGGGATGGTCGTCGCGGGCGAAGCCGACATGGGAGGCCCGTTATCGTTCGATTTCGCGGTCGTCCGCTACACGAGCACCGGCGCGCTCGACACCAGCTTCGGCGGCGATGGAATCGTAACAACCGATTTTGGTTCAAGTGTCGACAGAGGCAATGCGGTCGCTCTGCAGACCGACGGCAAAATCCTGGTCGCGGGTCGCAGCGGCATGGGATTCGCGCTGGTGCGCTACAACGTAGACGGGTCGCTGGACACCGCCTTCGGCATTGGTGGCAAAGTGACAACGTCTTTCGGCGGCACCGACGCGGCGGCCAATGATATGGCCTTGCAAAGCGATGGAAAAATTGTTCTGGCCGGATACACCTTTAATGCCGGGACGTTCCAATTCGCGGTGGCGCGTTATACCTCTACGGGCGCTCTGGACACAACTTTCGACGGCGATGGCTTGGTCGCGACGCCCTTTTCCGGTTCGTCCTCGGCCCAATCGATTGCGGTACAGTCGAACGGACAACTTGTGG
>JBIKVL010000532.1:0-4048 GCA_044356875.1 Pirellulaceae bacterium
AATGTCGGGGGTTCGGACCAGCATCCTCAATGCCGCGTCAAACGCCGCATCCAACGCGGCGGTAATCGCCGCAGTGATCGCCGCGTTCGCCACCGCTGGCTGCGGTGGAGGCAGCGATCCCAACTACGGTGCGGATAAAAATGGCACCACCGGCGCAGCCACCACCGGTCCAGCCGCCAGCGGTTCCTCGACAGGCAATCCCTCCGATAAACCGGCCGAAAAGTTAGCGGTCGACGGCGGTGCCGGCGCGGCGTCTCCGGCCACCGTGAAGCCAGCCGAACCGAAGTCGGACGGCCCCTTCAAACTCGGGAACCTCGTTCCGCCGTTCGAAGCTCCACCGCTTGCCGAAATCGACGCGAAGGCGGAGTGGGTCGATATGCCGGTCGTCGACTCGACGGTGCGTCTCAAGGAGGAATACTGGAAGTCGCGTCCCGAACCGAAGCCGGTCGCGGAGGCGCTCGCCGCCCGCAACACCTCGCCCGACACGAACGCACTGATCCTGGACTCGCTGGGACGACTGCCGGCAGGCGAATCCGCGGTGAATTGGAACGCGTCCATCAACCGCCACACGGCGGCCGACGTGAAGAGCACCAATCCACTTCTCGCCAGTTCGACCATTGAATTCGACGTCGGCGGCCTCATTGGTTTCGGCCTCTTCTCCTTCGACTGGCTGATGCGCCCCTTCGCCGCCTCGGATGCGGTGGTCTCGTGGCAAAGCAGCAAGGACCGAATGTACGACAAGGTTGTCCTGCGGGATGACCTGACTTGGTCGGACGGCAAGCCGATCACGGCCCACGACGTCGAGTTCAGTTTCCTTGCGATCATGACCAAGGAAGTCCCGGCGTCGGCCCAGCGAAGCGGCACCGACAAGCTCAAGTACGTCAAGGCTTACGACGACCGCACGCTCGTCTTTTTCCATCAGGAGCCGCTCGCGACCAACATTTGGAACGTGAATTTCTCGGTGATTCCCAAGCACATTTACGAAAAGACGATCGCGGCCGATCCGACCTTGCAGGACAGCGACGAGCACGTGGCGCTCGAAAAGAATCCAGTCTCGGGCGGCGCCTACACGATCACCAGCCGCACTCGCGACCAGGAAATCGTGCTCGAACGCCGCGAAAGCTACTACATGCACAACGGCAAACAGGTTCGCGACAAACCGTACTTCAAGCAAATCCGCTTCAAGGTGATGGTCGACTCCAGCGTGGCGTTATTGGGCCTGAAGGCGGGCGACATCGACGAATTGCAACTCACTCCCGACCTCTGGACGACCCAGACCAACAACAACGATTTCTACGAACGCAACACCAAGGTCTACGCCGTTGAATGGGTGGAATTCCACTTCCTCTGGAACTGCTCCGAACCGTTCTTCCGGGATAAGCGGGTCCGGCAGGCGTTAGCGCTCGCGTTCGACCACGAGGAATTGATCCAAAAGCTGCGATTGGGAATCGACCAGCCATCGAGCGGTATGTTCAACGCCGCGTCGCCCTGGTCGCCGCCTAACTTCAACGCGAAGTTCCAGAAACGCGATCTGGAAAAGGCCGAGGAATTGCTCGAAGCGGCCGACTGGGTCGATCACGACGGCGACGGCATCCGCGACCGCGAGATCGACGGCAAGAAGGTCAACTTCGAGTTCTCCTTGCAGACGTCGAACCGCCCGGACCGCATCGCCATCTGCAATCTGCTCAAGGAAAACCTCGGCCAGATTGGCATCGAAGTGAACGTCCGGCCGCTGGAGTTCACGGTTCTGAGCGAAAACATGCGGACGCACGCCTTCCAAGCGGCGTTTGGTGGATGGGGCACCGGCACCGATCCGGATACCACCGACAACATTTTTGGGACGAACAAAGACCGCAACTACGGCAATTACTCGAACCCCGAGGTCGACCGGTTGTACGAAGTCGGCCGGCGGGAATTCGACAACGAAAAACGGCTGGAAGTCTACCGCCAGATCCATCGCGAACTGTACGAGGACCAGCCGTACATGTGGCTGTACTATCAAAACGCGTACTACGCATTTAACAAAGAGATGCGCGGTTACGTGTTTAGTCCCCGCGGACCGTTCAATTACGGACCGGGATTCAGCAGCATCTGGAAAGCCGCCGCCCAATAGCCTGATCCCCACGATTCATGGTCAACTACATTATCCGGCGGCTCGCGATCGGCTTGGTCACTTTGCTGATGATCACGTTCGTCGTGTACGGACTGATCCGCAACATGCCCGGCACGCCGTTGACGGTGGACTTGGCTGAATCGAGCCCCGACAAGCAGATCAGCGCCGAGGAAATGAAGCGGCGCGCCGAGATCTACGGGCTCGACAAGCCCTGGTACGTCGCCTATTGGAAGTGGGCGGGAAACGTCTTTCGCGGCAACCTCGGCCGTTCGATCCAGGAAAAGCAGCCGGTTATGCGGGTCATCGGTCCACGGATCGCCCCGACGCTCCTGCTCTCCGTGACCTCGCTCGCCCTTAGCTATCTGCTCGCGGTGCCGCTCGGGCTATATGGGTCGGCCCGCAGCGGACGAGCGGACGAGCGAACCACGGGCGTGCTGCTGTTCATGCTCTATTCGTTCCCGTCGTTCGTGGCCGCGCTGCTCCTGTTGAACCTGTTCTACGTCAAGCTCGATGGAACGATTTTCCACCTCAAGCCGGGCATGGTGAGCGACAACTACCCGCAACTCTCCACCGGCGGAAAGGTGCTCGATATCTTCAAGCACTCGCTCCTCCCCGTCTTCTGCTACACCTACGGCAGTTTGGCGTACTACAGCCGATTCGTGAAAGCGAACATGGAGGAAGTGGTGCGGCAGGACTACATCCGCACGGCCCGTGCGAAAGGCCTCCCGCCGCTCACGGTGCTCGTCAAGCACGCCTTCCGCAACACGATGATCCCCTTCGTTACGATGCTTGGACTGACGCTGCCGGGCCTGCTGAGCGGCTCGGTGATCCTCGAGGAGATTTTCTCCTGGCCGGGAATGGGCCGCTTGTTCTTCTCCGCGATCACCACTCGCGACTACGAGGTGATCATGACGGAAACCTTGATTTACACCCTTATGACGTTGGCCGGCCAATTGGTCGCCGACATCCTTTACGCTTTCGTCGACCCGCGGGTCACCTACTCCTGACATGGCTCCAGCCGCTCGACAAAGCGATTCCCCGGCGGTTTCCGCCCCGCAGCCCCGCGTTCCCGTAAAAGGACGCGGCTACTGGCAGGAAACGTGGCTGCGGTTCCGCCGCCGCCGCCTGCCCATGGCCGCGTTTTACTTCGTCGTGCTGCTGGGCGTAATCGCCGTGCTCTCCCCGGCATTGGCCGGCACGAAACCGGTCGTGTGCCGCTATAAGGGGCAGCTCTATTTCCCCGCCCTCAGCTATTTCAATCCCCGCTGGGAAAACCCGGTCTTCATGAAAGACCGCTTTTACAAGATTTACCCGAAGAACCTCAAAAAGAAGGATCCCGAGAGCTGGGCCATTTGGCCCGTCTTGTACGCCGATCCCTACCGGCGGGTTCGCGACGGCGAATGGAACGATCGCAAAGGGGATGAAATCTACTCCCGACCGAACGAGCGCAACCTGTTTGGCACGAATCAGGCCGGTGTCGACGTGCTGGCTCAAATGATCCACGGAACCCGCATCGCCCTGCTCGTCGGCTTCGTCTCCACGGGCGTCGCCGCCATGATCGGCATCCTGCTGGGCGCCATCGCGGGTTACTTCGGCGGACTCGCCGACATGCTGGTCAGCCGCGTCATCGAATTGGTCATGTGCGTTCCGGCGATCATTTTGATCCTGACGCTGCTGGCGATCCTCGACAAACCGACCATCTGGCACATGATGGCGATGCTCGGCTTGACGGGTTGGACGGGAATCGCGCGGCTGACTCGCGGCGAGTTCCTCAAACTGCGGCAAGCGGAATTCGTCACGGCGGCGCGGGCCCTCGGCGTCGGCTGGATGCGGATCATCCTGCGGCACATCCTTCCCAACGCTCTCGCTCCGGTGCTGGTGCCGATCAGCTTCGGCATCGCCTCGGCGATCCTCACGGAAGCCGGCCTCAGCCTG
>JBIKVL010000533.1:0-4045 GCA_044356875.1 Pirellulaceae bacterium
GGTCCGCGACGATGGCCCAGCGTTCTTCCACATCAAGCGACTTGTCGCTCGGCGGCGGCGGTTTTTTTCCCTCTGGCATTCCTTGAGGATTGTTAGTCTTCGGTTCCCCCGGCTGGCTCCCCGCTGGCTGGTTCGCTGTCACGTTCGTCGTCACGTTCGCTGTCGGGCGAGGGGAGGTGGCTGCGGGACGGTTTGCGGGGCGGACGCGGGGTGTTCATGACCTCGGAACGCTTGCGGCCATAGTCGAAATCGTCGGGATCCGAGCTCGGGTCTTTCAAGTGGCGTCGCAGCCGACGGGCGCCGGATTTCTTGAGTTCCCGCTTTTCCTCGCGCAGTCGGCGTTTCTCGTCCATCGTCTAACGTCCCAAATCCGCCAAGTCGTACGCGGCCAGCACGGCGTGGATGGCCAGGGGCAAACGATCGCCGGCGGCGGGCGTATCGAGCAGTTCCGTCCACGAACGCGGCAGGTCGGCATACGCGGCCTCGCCAGCCGCCTCAAACCAACGAGGCTCGACGAACCGCGCGTGCAACGCCGCCAATTGCGCGGCCGTGCCCCGCGCATCCAATGAGACAGTCCGGGGCGCGGGAGGTTCGCCGCAATTCGCCAAGAACCGGGTCGCCATCAAGATGTCCTCGGCGTGAAGGCCAACCAGCGACTGGCCGAGCATATACGCCAGGAAGAACTCTTGGGTGTTCGGACCGAACAGCTCCCGGCCCCAATCCCGCGGATGCCGCGTCAACGTCTCGCCCAGCCCCTGCGGATCGAAGGCCAGCACCCACTGTCCGCCGCGGGCCGCCGTTTCACACACGCCGCCGGCCGCCGCCCCCGCCTGTTTTCCCTGGCTATCGACATACAAGAGCGCGGCGGCGTCTGGCCGCGGCGATTCGGGCACGTATAGCAAACCCGGCAGTTCGATGCCATCGTCCCGCTTGAGAACGATCTTTCGCCGTTCGAACCCGGTGAGCTTCTCCGTGGCTACCACCTCGACCGTGGCCGCCAACGAAGCGCTGTCGCGGATACCGGCGATGCGCCGCACTGTGGCGATTCGCTCGGCGGACGACTGGGCGGTCCAGGCGGCCGAACGCCGCGGCGCGAGCCGTTTCGCCTCGTCGCGGTTGAAGTCGAACACGCTCCGCTCGTTCGCCAGGAACATCACCTGGCCTTGCGGCGTGCATTGCAGTTCGGCGGCGGTGTAGGCCTTCCATTGGGGCTCGAAGATCGCCTCGTCTTTGCCCCGCAGCCAGCGGACGAGCCAGCGCGTGGCGGCTTCGCGGAGCGGCTGGGTGAACCCGTGCGGCTCGTCGGCTTCCGCGATATCGACACGCTCGGGATACCCCAGCCGCACATAGACGCGTTTGGCGTCGCGGAGAATGTCCCAGGTGCCGGCGATATCGAACGTGGCGTCCCGAGTGCCCGCGCAGAGCAGCGTCGGCCGCGGCGCCCGCATCAGCACATAGTCCGCCTCGTCCAGCCCGCGAGCCAGTTGGCCGAACAGGTTTTGTTCGGCGTCTTGCGGACCGGCGGTGGCGAGCAGCCGTTCGAAGCTCGTCAGGTAACAGGTCGGCGCGGCGGCGACGATGCGTTCGTCCAGGGCCATGAGGTACGCGGTGAGCGTGCCGCCGCCCGAGTTGCCCGTGCAGCCGATCCGCTTGGCGTCGATGTCCGGGCGGCTCGTCAAGTAATCGATCGCCCGTATGCCGTCCCAAATCCGGTAGGTGGCCGTATTCGCGCCGACCAGGATCGAACCGATTCCGATCAGCGTGTGTTCCTCGACCGGATTGAATTTCGGTCCTCCCGGAATTCCCTTCAGCTGCGCGACGCTGGACGCCCCGCCTTGGTAGTCGCCGCCGAGCGGCTGTTGGTTGGGGCTGAAAGTTTGATAGCGTTCCCCTTGGCCAATCGGGTCGTAGCACAGCGCCGCCACGCCGTTGCGAGCCAGCAACATGCTGACCCGCTGATAGCCGTCGGCCGCCTTGCCGTTAAAGCTGTGGCCGCACGGGACGATCGCGGCCGGATGCGGGCCGGTCGTCAGCGGCAGATACAGATTGCCGGTGACATGGTGGCCAGGGCGGCTTTCAAAGAGCACCTTCTCCACGCGAAAGCCGTCGCCCGCCAGCGAGCCGACAACTTGGGCACGCAGCTCGCCGCGTTCCGGCAACGGCCCCAGCGTCTCGAGGAAAATCGCGCGCCGCGATCGCTGCCAAGCGGCGATGTCGGCGGGCGTCTTGAGCTGTTCGTAGGCCTGTCGGCGTTCGGCGAGCGCCTTGTTCGCTTGCTGCTGCAGGCGCTGGTAGAGCGCCGAGGGGCGACGGTCGCCCGCCGGCCGCTCGGCGAGCACGCGGGTCGCCGCGGGATCGGCTGGCGGCTCGGCCGCTGTTTTTTTCGCCGCCGGTTCGGCCGCCGTCGTGGTGGGCCTTCGAGCGGCGGAAAAATTGCCGCCACCGAGAATGTCGAGGACCCAGACAGCGGCGAAGCAGACGAAGGAGAAAACGCGCGGTTGGAATGGCCGCAGCGGCAACACGGGCGACGCAAGCGACGCGGGCGACGCAAGCGACGCGGGCATGGAATGAGACGCGTTTACGCGTCGAGCGGCGCGGGAAACGAAGGTGGGCATCGACGGGTCCAATCCTAGGGTTTGCCCGAGGCGACGAAGCGGTAGCCCGTGTCGCGGAGGGTGAGGAAGAAACGGGGCTCGGCGGGATTCGGTTCGAACAGTTTGCGGAGGCGGCGTAGGAATTGATCGGGCGCCCGCGTGTTGATATGTCCGGGCATGTTCCAGACCTTTTCCAACAGTTCGGTGCGGGTGATGACGCGGCCTTCGTTCTCGATGAAATACCGCAGCAGTTTCATTTCCAGCGAGGTGAGTTGCACGGCGTGGCCTTCCACGCGGACCTCGAACGTTTGGAAATTCACTTCGACGCTGGCGAACCGAAAGATGTCCCCGCGGGGCGGTGGCGGCGGAGCGCTGGCGTCGGCAGTTCCATCGGGTACGCTTCCGGGCGGGCGGGGGCGATGCGATAGCAGGTTGCGGACGCGGCTCATCAATTCGTCCAGTTCGAACGGCTTGGACAGGTATTGGTTGGCGCCGACATCGAAGCCGCGAGTGCGGTCTTCGGAGAGGGTGCGAGCGCTGAGGATCAGGATGGGGACTGGGTTGCCCGCGCGGCGGATCGATTCGCACACGGCGTAGCCACTCATCCCGGGCAGCATCAGATCGAGGATCACGAGGTCGACGCCTGGGGGATCGGCTTCGATGACGCGCAACGCGGCGGGGCCGTCCGCCGCCGTGGTCACGCGATAGCCCGACGCTTCGAGATTGAAGCGGATTCCGATGGCCAAATGCGGCTCGTCATCGACGACCAGGATGTGCGGTTTCTGCGACATGGCTTGGGACAACGCGAGTTAGGAACTGGCGAGCCTCGTGGCGATGAACGCGACGGCGCGATCGGCCATGCGATTGTAGTAGTCGAAGCTGTGGCCTCCACCGGTGGTTTCCAAATCGCACTCGAAGGGCACGCCGAGCGACCAGAGTTTCATCCGCAGTCGATCGGCGCTGTCCCACCAGGTGGCGTCGGCCGGATCGCAGCAGAAGAATTGATGCCGTGGCCAGTTCAGCGGGTGGATATGGAGGAGGGCGGTGTCTTGGCGGACCGCTTCGGGGTCGGAGTACATGGCGGCGACCACGCCATCGGGATGGTGGAAACGCAGTTGGTAGTCGATCGCGGGCGCGATGGCGGCGACCACGGGGAAACGCTGGGGATATTTGTAGGCGAACCGCAGGGCGCCTTGGCCGCCCATGCTGGTGCCGAGCAATCCGAGTTTGGGAGGAGCGGCGTTCCAGTGTTGTTCCAGCCACGGGAGCACTCGGTCCAAGAGATGGCGTTCGGCGGACACCCGCGGGTCGAATTCGGGACAGAGGCGGTCGGTCCACCAACTGCGCTGGGTAAGGGGCGCGGCGCAGGGGAGTCCGTGCCGTTCCAACGCCGCCGTGAACGGAGCATGGTCGCGCAAGCGTTGCAGATGCACGCCGTGCAGATAGAGAAC
>JBIKVL010000535.1:0-4040 GCA_044356875.1 Pirellulaceae bacterium
AATCGGAACTTGGAGCGTGCCACTCAGCGGTCAGCGGTCAGCGGTCAGCTGGCAGCGGTCAGCTGGCAGCATTGAGAAATCGGCATCCGGTCCACGGATGCCGAGTACACGGATGCCAAGCACGCTAGGCGTCCAGTACACGGACGCCAGGTTGACTCGGCGACGGCCGATGCGTTACGGCTCCTCGCGAGTGAACGGGATCGTGTAGAAGAGGATGCGATGCTCGACGCCGTCCTCGCGCGAGGTCAGCTTGATGATCCGCTCGGACTTGATCCCCGGAATCTCGAAATCGTGGCAGACGATCCGCGTGCCGGCCTTCATCTTTTCCAGTTGTGGAATCAGCTGTTGGTTTAGCCGCGGCAGCAGGTAGAGCGTGATGACGCTCGCCGGCGTCAAGTCGACCTCGAAGATGTCTTGCTGGAAAATCTCGACCCGGGACTCGACCTTCGCTTTTTTCGCGTTTTCCTTCGATTCGGCGACGCGGGCCGGATCGAGGTCGTACCCGCGGCCTTTGCAACCGGTCTTCTTCGCCGCCGTGACGATGAACCGCCCGTCGCCACACCCCAGATCGTACACGACGTCGTCCTTGGTGACCTTGGCCATTTCCAACATCTTGGAAACCACATCGTGCGGCGTGGCGACGTAAACCACGTCGGCGGTCTTCTTTTTGCCGGCGTCTTCCTGAGCGGCCACCAGAGCGACTATCGGCGCGGCCACCGGCGCGGCCCAGCCACCCAATATCACCGCGACCGCCGCCGCGGCGACTGGCCACCATGAACGCTCCGTCCGCTGATTCGCCCGCATAGATCCCTCGCCAGGTCATCAAGGTTGATAGAATTCTCGAACTCAAGCCGCTATTCTTGTCGACACGCCGTCGATCCCGCAACGTGAGGCCCGACGCATCAGGCATTTTTTCCGGGCGACAGCTCGATAGTTGGCGGGCTCGTCCTCGGCATGGCCCCAACCTCCTTACCGACTACCGGCAGTTCCATGTCGATTCGACTCTCCGCGTTCCCCAAGTGCTATCTCGACACGATCGCCAGTCGCTCGATGTCCGTCTTCGAATGGATCGAGATGGCGCGGACGCTCGACGCCGAAGGACTGGAAATGTACGAGGGTTTCTTCGAGAGCCTCGACAACGCCTATCTCGATCGGCTCGGAGAAACGCTGCGGACGGCGGGCTTCGCAATGCCGATGCTTTGCTGCTCGCCGGACTTCACGCAGCCGGACGCGGACGGCCGGAAACGCGCCGTCGAGCGGCAGTGGGAGATGATTCGAGTGGCTCGACATCTGGGCGGGCCCGGGGTGGTCTGCCGGATCTTGAGCGGGCAGCGATATCCCGAAGTTAGCCGGCAGCAGGGCGTCGACTGGGTGCTGGACGCGATCCACCAGTGCTTGCCCGTCGCCCGCGAGCTCGATGTGGTCCTGGGTATGGAGAACCATTACAAGGACGGTTTCTGGCGATACCCCGAGTTCGCTCAGAAGAGCGACGTGTTTCTGGAAATCGTCCGGCAGGTGCCCGACCGGCGGCATTTCGGCGTTCAATACGATCCGTCCAATGCGCTAGTCGCCGGAGACGATCCGATCGACTTGCTGGAAGCGGTCGCCGACCGCGTGGTGAGTATGCACGCCAGCGATCGCTATTTGGCGGACGGCGCGACGCTGGAAGAACTGCGCCAATCCGACGGCACACTCGGTTACTCCCCCAAGCTACGGCATGGCGTCACCGGCCGCGGCTTGAACGACTATCCCCGCATTTTCCAAATCTTGCGCCGCCATGGCTACTCGGGATGGATTAGCATCGAGGACGGGATGAACGGCATGGAGGAGATGGCCGAGTCGCTGCGGTTCCTGCGTCGCATGGTTCGCGAGACTGAGGGAGGTGGAACGCCTCCCCAGGCCGCTCGCGAATGACGTCCTCGTGGTCTTCGCCCCGTTTTTCAGTTTCCGCTGGCCACTCGCTCTTGGAGCCAACCCTCGATGCTCGCTCGCCTCCGCTCGATTTCCTTTCGCGCCGTCAGGGCACTCGGCTTCTTCGCGTCGCTGTCGCTCGCGCTGACCACGCTCGCCGAAGCGGCCAACTCCACGGCGTCCGAGACGGGCAAGACAACCGAAGCCGGCAAGCCAACCGAAGCCGGCAAGCCAACCGATCCAGCCAAGCCGCCCAACATCGTGCTGATCGTGTCCGACGACCAAGCCTGGACCGACTACTCGTTTCAGGGCCATCCGCATATCAAGACGCCGCACCTGGACAAGTTGGCCAAGGAGAGCCTGACGTTCACTCGGGGCTATGTGCCTTCGAGTCTCTGCTGCCCGAGTCTTGTCTCGATCATTACCGGGTTGTTCCCGCACCAGCATGGCATCACGAGCAATGATCCGCCGTTGCCCGTGGGGTTGGCCGGAGCGGCGGCGAACAACGATCCGGGTTTCCGCGCCGAGCGGCAGCGGATGATCGGCCTGATCGACCGCGTGCCGACGTTGCCGAAGCGGCTCGCGGAAAAGGGATATCTCAGTTTTCAATCGGGGAAGTGGTGGCAGGGCGAGTATCGTCGGGGCGGCTTCACGCATGGCATGACGACGGGAAACCCGGAGAAAGGTGGACGCCATGGGGACCAAGGCCTGCAGATCGGCCGCAAGACGATGCAGCCGCTTTACGATTTCATGGACATGGCAAAACAGCAACAGCGGCCGTTCTTTGTGTGGTACGCGCCGATGTTGCCGCACGATCCTCATACGCCTCCCGAGCGGTTGCTGGAGAAATACAAAGACGTCGCGCCGAGCCTGTTCGTAGCGAAGTATTGGGCGATGGTGGAATGGTTCGATGAAACCTGCGGCGACCTGCTCGGGTACCTCGATCGGCAGGGACTGGCGAACGACACCGTCGTCGTTTACGTGACCGACAATGGCTGGATCCAGGACCCGGACAAACCGCGTTATGCGCCGAAATCCAAACAATCGCCTTATGACGGCGGATTGCGGACGCCGATCATGGTCCGCTGGCCCGGGCGGATCGCGGCGCGGATGTCTCCGCATTTGGCGTCGTCGCTCGATCTGGCCCCGACGCTGCTGACGGCGGCGGGGTTGCCACGAAGTCCCGATATGCCAGGGTTGGATTTGCGCGATGAGCAGGCGGTCGCGACGCGCCGCGCCGTGTTCGGCGAGTGCTTCACGCACAACGCGGTGGATATCGACCGGCCGGCGTCCAGCCTGCGCTGGCGGTGGGTCGTGGAGGGAACGTGGAAGCTGATCGTGCCCGGGCCGGCCAACGAGCCGAACGGGACGGTCGAGTTGTTCGACCTGAAGGCCGATCCATTTGAAACTCGCAACCTGGCGGCCAACCGGCCTGAACTGGCCGCGACGCTCCGCGGACAGCTTGACCGGTGGTGGCGGCCATCCGAATGACCGGAGTCCTGCCGTGAAACTGATGTTTCTGGGAACCGCCGGCTATCACCCCTCGAATCGGCGCCAGACGAGTTGCGTTTTCCTTCCCGACTTGGGAATCGCGTTCGATGCCGGCACCGGTTTTTTCCGGGTCCGCGACTATCTTCGCGCCTCGACGCTCGATGTGTACCTGACGCACGCCCATTTGGACCATTGCGTCGGCCTGACTTTTCTCTACAACGTGCTCGACGGCGGTCCGGCCGAGGCGGTGGTGCATGGATCGGCCGACAAGCTGGCGAGCATCCGCGAGCATTTGTTTCATCCCGATTTGTTTCCGGCCATGCCGCCGATTTCCTGGCAGCCGCTGGATGGGCCGAGGCAGTTGCCGGACGGCGGTCAGTTGCGCTACTGGCCGCAGGCTCATCCCGGCGGATCGCTCGGCTATCGCATCGACTGGCCGGGCGGCCGGTCGTTCGCGTTGGTCACCGACACCCGCGCGGCGGCGGACGCGTCGTATTTGGAGCAGGTTCGAGGCGTCGACGTGCTGATTCACGAGTGCAATTTCCGCGACGACCAAGCCGATCTCGCGGCGCTGACGGGCCACAGTTGCGAGACGGCGGTCGCCGACCTTGCGCGCCGGGCGGGCGTTGGAAGGCTAG
>JBIKVL010000534.1:0-4040 GCA_044356875.1 Pirellulaceae bacterium
GCATACGGAATGCCCGTTTGTTTATCGAGGTCGGCGTCGGCGAGGTTCGCGAGCGCCGCGAGCGTTGCCGCCCGTTGCTCGGCCGCCACCTTCAGCAGTTCGGTTTTCGAACAGAACTGGCTGGCGTTGTCGCTGCCCGCCGTTTCCTTGGAGTATTTCTCGGCGAATCCGGCCGGGAGCGCCGGCATGGTGCCAGGACAGGCTTGTCCCACCATCTGATGCTCGGCCACGATCAGGTGGCCGACCTGCCAATTGATATGGTTGATGCCCGGACTGGCGCGACGCATCAAATCGGCATCGGAGAGCCCCTCCAGGTAGGCCGAGAACACCATGTGGCCAGTATCCAACGACAACCGAATCGCTTCACGGGCATTCATTGCGGAGTAACTCCTAGGTATCGAGCGGGGACAACGCAGGAGCGAACGTGACAAAAGACTCGCCTTTTGGCAAGGCCCGAGCGGCGACAGCGAGCCATGCCACTACGCTTAAAACCGGGCGGTCACCGCCGCATTCGTTTTCCGCTGTGCTCGTTTCCCGCCGTCCTCGTTTACCGCCGAGCCGTAGGCGATGGCTCGGCCTCCAACCCGCTCGGCGACGCGGTGCCGATTCCGGGCGCCACGCGAGCCAGCGCCTTCGGCTTGGCAGTAAACGACGGAGCCGCCCCACCGTTTCCCGCCGTCCTCATTTACCGCCGAGCCGTAGGCGATGGCTCGGCCTCCAACCCGCTCGGCGACGCGAAGCCAATGCCGGGCGCCACGCGAGCTAGCGCCTTAGCGCTTGGCCGAAAACGACGGATCGCGTTCCAGCTACGCCGGCTCTTGCTGCGCCGGCTCTTGCTGCGCCGGCTCTTGCTGCGATAGGCAGTGGTACGCGCCGAGTCCCCAGACGAGGTCGAAGGCGGGCAGACCGATGATTTCGCGTTCGGGAAACAGCCGCGCGAGGATTTCGCGGGCGACGCGGTCGTGCGGGTCGTCGAATTGCGGCACGATCACGACACCGTTCGCGATATGGAAATTGCAGTAGCTTCCCGGCATGCGTTGTTCAGGATCGCCATCGTGCAAAAGCGGAGCGGGCATGGGCAGCGGGATTACTCGCAGCGGCTGGCCATCCTGATCGGTCTGGGCGAGCAGTTCCCAGAAGTTGCGCTGGAGCGGCTCATAGTTTTCATCCGCGGGATTGTCTTCCCAAGCGACGACAACCGTACGCGGGTCGACGAAGCGGGCGAGCTGATCGATATGGCCATCGGTGTCGTCGCCCGCCATATCGCCGCCGGTGAGCCAAATGACTTTGCGGGCTCCAAGGTAATCGGCGATATACCGTTCCATTTCCGCGCGGCCGAGGTGCGGATTGCGATTGGGATTCAGTAGGCACTGTTCCGTGGTAAGGATCGTGCCGCGGCCATTGCCGTCGATCGCGCCGCCTTCGAGGATGATGCCCGGATCGAACCGCCGCCGCCCTTGCAACGCGGCGATCTTTCCCGGCACCGCGTTGTCGTGATGGAACGGCGGATACTTTCCACCCCACGCGTTGTACTGCCAATCAATCAGGGCCGGCGGAACGCCAGGCGGGGCGACGAGGAACGTCGGGCCGTGGTCGCGGCACCACGCGTCGTTGGTCGGAATGTCGTGCAGCGTGACATTCGGCGTTCCACCCACCAACGACTGGGCCTCCGCCCACACCGCCGCGCCGCCCGCAAGCACATGGACCGGTTCGAAGCGGGCCAGCGTCTTCACGAAGCGAGCGAAAATCCCCGGTACCGGCTCGAAGGCATCCGGCCACGAATTGCGATTGTGCGGCCATGAGAGCCACGTCGCGGCGTGCGGTTCCCATTCCGCGGGCCAGCGATAGCCGAGCGCCGCCGGCGTTTCGGATGCGGACCGTGGCGAGGCCGTGTCGGCCGATTCCGGAGACAAACGCGGCGGGAACTCCATGGCGATTTCCAAATGCGAATCGTGGAACAAATGGATGGATTAGGCGAATCCGACAACGTGTCTTGTTGTTACCGAACGTGTTGCCCGTCCGACGCGCGGCGGCGAGTCGGTCAAGGTTCACCACGGATCACACGGATCACACGGATGAGCACGGATAAACACAAATGGACTAAAAACTAAATTCCCTTGGAATGCGAATCTTCCGTGGCTTTCAGTGTTGATCCGTGGCTCAAACCGCCCGCGCTTGCGGCTTTCGTGGCTTAATCAATTCAAGCCGCCGAAACGGCGCCGCAACGCCGTTGCAACGCCGCTCAAGCCGGCCCGTCACGGCGCGCCAAGATACCGTTTCAGGATGCCGTCGTAGGCGTCGATCCGACGGTCGCGGAGGAACGGCCAATGGGTGCGGGCCGTATCGACGAGCCCCAAGTCGCACGGCACGACCACGATTTCCTCGGCGTCGTGCGAAGCGCGGCGCATCACATTGCCGTAGGGATCGCTGACGAACGAAGCGCCCCAAAACTGGAGTCGGCCTTCGCGACCCACGCGATTCGGCGCGGCGACGAACACGCCGTTGGCGATCGCGTGGCTCCGCATCATCGTCTCCCAGGCGGAATGCTGGCTCGCGCCGTAGACTTCCTTCTCGTCCGGCAGCCACCCGATCGCCGTTGGATAGAAGATGATTTCGGCGCCCGCGAGCGCGGTGAGTCGAGCCGCTTCGGGAAACCACTGGTCCCAGCAAACGCAAACTCCAATCCGTCCAAACCGCGTATCGAACGCCTTGAAGCCGAGATCGCCTGGAATGAAATAAAACTTTTCGTAGTAGAGCGGATCGTCGGGGATGTGCATCTTGCGGTACAGGCCGAGCAGTCGGCCGTCGGCGTCATGCACGGTCGCCGTGTTGTGGTACACGCCGGCCGCGCGACGTTCGAACAGCGAGCCGACGACGACGACTCCGTGCCGCGCCGCCGCCGCGCCAATCGCGTCGCTCGACGGACCCGGAATCGGTTCGGCTTCCGCGTACCGCGCATGGTCCTCGGTCTGGCACGGATACTGTCCGTGGAACAGTTCCTGCAAGCAGACGATCTGCGCGCCCTGCGCGGCCGCCTCGCCGATCCGCGCGACCGCTTTGTCCACGTTGGGTTGCTTTTCCGGGACGCACGTCATCTGCACGACCGCGACTTGCACGGGACCGGTTTTCGCCATCCGGTGAGTTCCTTGATGTTCAGAAATGCGATGTCAGGACTTGCGGTCGGAGTGTAAGCCAAAGGCGTCGAATTCGCCACCGCCGCGCGTCTGCCAAGTTTCCCATGACCGGGCTATGATGCGATCAGTTGTTCCACCGCGCGGGGAGGCGAATCGCGATGCCGAATTGGACTTTTCAACGAACTTGGACGGCCGTGTTGATCACGCTCGTCGCCGCTCTTACGCCAAGCTCACAAACGGCTACCGGTCAACAACCGGAAACGGTGCCACAGGCCGCAACCGGCCCACAAACGGCAACCGGCCCACAGACGGCAACCGGCCCACAGGCGGCTGATGGCCCAGTGGCAGCGGCAGGCACTCTGGCGCCCCGACCCTCGCCAGCGGAGGCTGGCGGAGCCCACCTCAACGCCGCGCCGGCGCCTGATTTTCAGCGCGAAGTGCGGCCGATTCTGGCCCAGTACTGCTTCCGCTGCCACGGGCCGGACGATCAGCATCGAGAAGCGGGGCTACGGCTGGATACTCGCGAAGGCGCGACCGCCAAGCTGGAATCGGGCGAGCACGCGATTGTCCCGCAACGGCTAGACGCCAGCGAACTCGTGCGCCGCATCGAGTCGTTAGACGACGAGACGCGGATGCCGCCGCCCGCGACCAAGAAGCGGCTCAGCGACGCCGAGCGAGCGGTGTTGAAACGCTGGATCGCGGCTGGCGCCGGCTACCAACCGCACTGGGCGTTCGTCGCGCCGCGTTCCACGCCGCTGCCCGAAGTTACGCAGCGCACATGGACGCGCGGTCCCCTCGATCGGTATGTGTTGGAACGGCTAGAACGGGCCGCATTGCCGCCGTCCCCCGAAGCCGATCGCCACACCCTGGCACGCCGCGCGTCGCTCGACCTGGTCGGCGTTCCAC
>JBIKVL010000536.1:0-4034 GCA_044356875.1 Pirellulaceae bacterium
ACCCCAGACTGCCGCCCAAGATCACCATCAGGAACTGCGCCTGTTGGGTTTGGAACGAACCGCTGAACGAAATCATCATCACCATGCACGTGATGATCCCCAGGAACAGGAAGAACACCGTTCCCAGGCTTACGACAATCGCCGTCCGCGAATTGGCGTAGATCATGCCGCAGTGGATGCCCAGCATCACGACAAAAAAGATCACCGTCGCCAATCCGCCCGCGAGGAACAGCAGATCCTCTAGCGACAGCCCGCCATGCCACCATAAATAGCCGCACAATCCGAGCGGCAACAGGCTCATCGGCCACGTCACGTACAGCACGCCGCCAATTTTGCCCAACACAAACTCTTTCGGCGTGAGGTCGGTGACGAGCAGCAGGTCGAGCGCCTGGCCATCGCGTTCGCTGGTGATGGACGTGACCGACAGCGCCGTGATGATCACGGCGCTCAACAGGAGAAACGGGGCGAGCGGACGGGCGGCGGGCGGAATGATCGCCGCCAGGTCCTCGCCGCGGCGTGTCGCGGCCCCCGAGTCGATCGTCTGCTGTAGGGCGGCCGCCGCCAACACAAACAACAGCGCGTACACCACGCGAATCACCAGCACCTTGCGGCCATAGGCCCAGGTGCGGATCTCCCGCCAAAGAATCGGGTTGTCCCAGACTTTGCGGCTCTTCCCTTGAGTCCGGTGTCGCCGCGAGTCGACGTGGGTCTGTCGAGCCGCCTCGGCGCCGTCCGGTTCACCCGTCGACGCGCCGGCCCGCTCGTCCGCCTCTTCCACCTCTACCGGCGCGATCGGCATCAGTTCGCGAGACGGATTCCACACGCGGACGCGGGCGATGGCGATCGCGTTGAGCACCACGGCGGCGGCGACGGTGTTGCCTAGATAGAGCAGTATGCCGAGCGCGTGGTTGGTGGCGTCCGCCGAGGTGGAAGCGCCGACCAGCGGACGAGCGGCGGCCAGGATCGCTCGCCAAGGACTGAGAGCGACCGCCCAGGTGCCGCTCGACTGCCCCGCCATTCGCTCGAACAGCCGGCCGCTGGCGACGATTTCTCCCAACGCCACCCAAAGGACGATTCCCAGGAACGTCAGGGCGAGCGTTTGAAACGTCTTCTCCCGCCACAGCGCCAGCGTGGAACCGAGGCTCGCGGCCGCCAACGCCGTGGCCAGCGTGATCGCCGCGCTCCGCCAAACCTGGGCCGGGTCCACGCCGCCAAACAGCGTCACCAGCAAAAACAGCGGGATCGCGACGGCGATCATCGTCACGATGTCCAGCAGGCTGGCGAACAGCTTCCCCAGCACCAATTCGGAATTCCGCAGGCGGGTGAGCAGCAGCAGGATCAGCGTGCGGCGGTCCTTCTCCAACGCCACCGCGCTGGCCGAACCGAGCGCGGCGAGGAAAGTGATCAACGCCAGTTGAAGTGGCGCAAGCACCTGGAACAGGCTGGCGCCAAAGCGGGCCATGTCGCCCACGTTGCGGATGATCTGCGTGCCAGCGACCACCAGCCACGCCGTACACATCAGCACCAACAACGCGGTGACGTAGACCGAACGCGTGAGATAGTGTTGCGGGCGACGAGGCGTCGTGACCAGTTCGCGAGCGAAAACAGGACCGATGAACACAGGAGCCGGTTCCTCTAGGGAGCGTGGTCTTTCCAGTCGCGGAACAGCCACCGGAGCGATTCGGGCATCAGGACGCCGCCATGCTTGCCGTTGTGGCCGCCATCGCCCATCACGAAGCGGTAATCATACTGGCTGGCCTTGAGCGCCGCGTCCATCTGGCGGTTGGCCAGCGGCCAATTTCCGAACAGGTTGTCGAGATCGTTCTCGCCCTCCTGCAGGAACGCGCGGATCGGCTTTTTGGGAAACTTGCGAATCAGGCCCGGATAGGCGTAGCCGCCGCGAATGTTCGTAAAGCTGCCGACATGGCTCAGCACCCGGCGGAACTCGTCCGGCCGCTCCCAGGCCGCCGTCCAAGCGCAAATCCCGCCCGAACTGATTCCGCCCAACCCACGGCACTCGGGATTCCGTGACAACTTGTGAGTCCGCTCCACGGCCGGCAACAGCTCTTCCAGCAGAAAACGGGCGTAGCGATCGCCCAGGCCGTCGTATTCGAAACTGCGGTTGCTCCGCGGTTTGCCCCCCGGCACGTCCGGCGGCAGCGTGCCCGGCGTGACGAAAATCGCGACAAGCGGCGGCAGGTCGCCGGCCGCGATCAGGTTGTCGAAAACCACCGGCACACGGAATTGGCCGTCTTCCTTCATGTACGACGGACCATCCTGAAACACCATGAACGCCGTCGGTTTCGCCGCATCATGGCCCGCTGGCGAGTAGACCCAGAAGTCGCGGACCGTGCCGGGGAAAATCTCGCTGCGGAGCGTCTGCGGCGGCGCGATGGCGCCGCGGGGCACGCCATCGCGGCGCTGCGAGTCCGGTCCCAAGGTGTAGTCGTCAGCCGCCCGAGCGACTTGCGTCGCGATGCCGGAACCGCCGCCCCTTCCTGCCACCCCTCGAACGCCCGCACTCAATCCGCTCGGAACATCGATCAGTCCGCTCGCCAATCCGCCGACGCTCGCGGCCACGGCCCACACGAGCAACGGGGCGGCGGAGAGGCGGCGGTGGGCCGGCGCGATCGGACCGCGGGCGGGCAAGTTTGGCATGGGGAAGCTCCGAAGCGGCTTGTCACCGCGAAAGGGAATCTGCTACGTTGTGAAATTCGCAAAGTGGCATTTTAACCATCGCAGTCCGGAGTATGTGCTGTGGGTGTGAAGAAGACAGGCAAGGGTCGTCGCAAGTTGGGTCGTAAGAAACGCCGGATGCGTGCGCGTATTCGCCATCGCAAGAAGTAACCGCAAATCATAGTGGTCAATTTCCCACGTGACTGAAGACCGCGTCATCGACGCCGAGCTGGTGAGCGAACCGGGGCGGTTCGATGCTGCGCGGTCCGCAGGCGATTTTGCGTCGCCACGCCCGCGGCGTCGGCGGGTTCCGCTGGTGCTGCTCGGGCTGACCTGCGTCTCCCTATACTGGGCAGGCGTATGGCGGTGGAATCCAACTGACGCCTTCGAGCTGGCTTTCAATGCTCTGCTTGGCGGAACCGAAGACTTCGGCTTGGAGATCCGCCGCTTGCTGGTCCGCAACGGCAGCGATGCCGCGTGGTACATGATCGCGATGCTTGGCATCCTCATGACCCACGAAATGGGCCATTTCTTGATGTCCGTGCGCTATCGGGTACCGGCGAGTTGGCCGTTTTTTCTGCCGTTTCCGATTTCCCCGATCGGCACATTCGGTGCCGTCATTGGCATGGACGGCCGCAGCGCCGACCGCCGACAGATTTTCGATATCGGTTTGGCGGGGCCGCTGGCGGGACTCGTGGTTGCCTTACCCGTCTTATGGATCGGCATCGAACAGCTTGATCTGACCCTCGCCCCCTCCGGCCCCTACTCGCTCGACCTGCCACTTGGCCTCAAGTGGGCGATCCAGTGGCGACTGCCTGCGGGCGTCGAATTCCGCGGGGCGATCGCCCACAATCAACTTAATCCGTTCTTCATGGCGGGCTGGGTCGGACTGTTGATCACCGGCCTGAACATGATGCCCGTCAGTCAACTGGACGGAGGCCATGTCATCTACGGCCTGTTCGGCCGTTCTTCGCGGTGGATCGCTCGACTGTTCCTCCTGAGCGCGATCGCGTTCATGGTGCTCACCGATCTGTACTCGTGGAGTGTCATGCTGCTCCTGATTTTGATCATGGGGACGGATCATCCGCCGACTCGGGACGACTCCGTGCGGCTCGGGTGGTTTCGCACGGGACTCGGCTGGCTATCGTTGGCCATTCCGATTCTCTGCTTCCCGCCGAGGGTCTTTTTCGAGTAGCGTCAAGGTCGGCGGCCGACTCTTCTCCCTTTCAATCCGCGAGGCGACCATGGACGAGACGAACGGGCTCAAGCGGGTGATGGGGCCGATCGGGGCGACGGCCGTGGTTGTCGGCGCGGTGATCGGCGCGGGCGTGTTTTTCAAGGCCAGCGCCATCGCGCGG
>JBIKVL010000537.1:0-4033 GCA_044356875.1 Pirellulaceae bacterium
CGGATTCGGTTTCCCAAAAGAATCATGGGGCTCATGGGTCCTATGGGACCCATACGACCCATGGGACTCATACGACCCATGGGACCCATACGACCTATGGGACCTATGGGACTGACACGACCCATGTGACCCGTTCATTGCCATCGGCAAGTTCGCCATCATCCGCACTGTCCCTGCGGCGGGCGGACGCTCATTTGATCCAGGAAGATTCGTCCGCGCTTCGCGCCCTATTGATTGTGTATCCCAAGTCGTCGGGAGAGTAGGATAGCGGGGCGTGAGGAGCGTCGAGCGGGTTCGCGATCCGGAACATAGGTGGGGTTTGGAGGGGATTCGATGAAGGGCGCAGCCGGAATCGCGGTAGCGGTCATGCTGGGACTGTTGGGCGCCGCGCTCAACTATGTCTATTTGGATAACAAAACGCGGCATATCGAAACCGTCTCGTTTATTGGGCTCCGCGAGGAGGCTCGATTGCGGCCCGGCGATCCGCTCAAGGAAGAGGACTTGGTCGAAGTGCGGATTCCCGAGTCGAACGCGGGAAATCTGCGAAAGTTCGTCTTCCTCTGGCAGGACTTGGAGACGGTGCGGGGGATTCGAGCGATCCGGGCGTACCAGGGCGGGGAGCTCCTGAGGCGCGAGGATTACCGCACGCCGCCGCCCGAGTTGAAACTCGCCAAGGGCCAACTGCTCGTGTGGGTATCGGCCGATAACCGCAGCTTCGTGCCCGATCTCGTGAACCCGGGCGATCGCGTGACATTCACGGTGCCATCCAGTCGCGGACCTACGCCAGCGGTTCGGCCGGCGGTCGTGCCGAACGCGGACGATCCGGGGGCCGATCCCGGGCCAGCCGCAACGGCCACTCGCGTCGATAGCGGCAACATCGAACTCGTCGGGCCGTTTGTGATCGCCGCGATCGGCAGCAGGCTCGGCAGCGCCGAGGTTAGCAAAGCGTTGCAGGGCCGCAGCGTCAACGATTTCGAGCTAGGGATATTTGTGCGGAACGAAGGAACGGACGCTGAGCCGCGCATGGAAGCGAAGGCGTTGCGTTTGATTGAATTGACGCGCCGAGTCGGCAACCAGGGCGTGGGAATCGTGCTGCATCCGCGGGAAGGCTCATGAGAATCTGGTTCAATAAGATTAACGAGAGCCGGCGGTCGATGGTCGAGTTCGCTGGTCCGCAGATGCGGATCGGACGCGATGCGACCAACGAGGTCGTGCTGCGCAGCCCTCTGGTTTCCCGCTGCCATGCGGTGGTCCGCCGCGCGGGCGCCGAACTGGAACTCGAAAATGTTGGCGTCAACAGCTGTTTGGTCGGCGACACCGAGGTACTGGGCGGTGACAAAGTCAAGTTCGCGCCGTCGGTGAAGGTGCGGATCTGGCCGTACACGCTGAGTTTCGAAGTCGAGTCGGTGACGACGATCACGCGGCAGGAACTGGAAGCGCACCTGCGATCGCTCGTCGCGGACCTCGAGCTGCGGCTGCACAAAAAGCTGCTCGAACGGATCGATCTGTATGAAATGGAAAATACCCGCAGTGGGCGTCATGACAGCATTTTATTGCTCGAAAACAACATCGAGGATGTCTGTCGCGACTTGCAGGTGTTTCGCAAAGAGAACGATGCCATCCTCGAGGAAATGGCCGGGCTAGCGCTCCGCGACTTATCGGTCAATCAGCTCATTATGGAAACGGCGGACGACGACGTCTTCGACTTGGCCGCGCTCACCGCCAACGAATTCGATGTCCCCGCCACGCTGGTGCCCGAACGCGAGACCGAACTACATGGCTTGCTCCAGTTCCTCCGGGAAAAGCTTCAACTGGAGAAACTGGCCGACGTCAGCGGCAAAATCCACCGGGTCGAGGAACGGTTCAACGACGTGTTCCAATTGGTGCGGCCGCATTTGCATCAGGAGTTGCGGCGGTACATCGTCCTGCGGATGCTCAAGAAAGACCTCAAGGACATCGTCTTTGGGTTCGGCCCGCTGCAGGATTTGCTCCGCGCGCCCACGATCAGCGAAATCATGGTGGTCAAGAGCGACCAGATTTTCGTCGAACGCAGCGGCGTGATTGAAAAGTCGGGCCGCCGCTTCATTTCCGATAAAGTTACGGAGTCGATCATCGAGCGGATTGTGGCGCAAGTCGGGCGGCGGATCGACAAGAGCCAGCCGCTGGTCGACGCACGCCTGCCCGACGGCTCCCGCGTCAACGCCGTCATCCCGCCGCTCGCGGTGCATGGACCGTGTTTGACGATCCGCAAGTTTCCGATCCAGCGGCTGACGATGGACGACCTGATCGAGTTCGGCTCGATCACCCGCGCGGCGGCGACTTTCCTGCGGGCGTGCGTCATCAACCATCGCAGCATTTTGATCAGCGGCGGCACCGGATCGGGCAAAACGACGATGCTCAACGTGCTGAGCGGCTTCGTTCCCTATAAAGAGCGGATTATTACGATCGAGGACACCTCCGAGCTTCGCCTGCACCAAGAGCATGTGGTGACGCTGGAAGCGAAGCCGGCGAACGTCGAGGGCACTGGCGAATATACGATCCGCGATCTGGTGAAGAACTCGCTGCGGATGCGTCCCGATAGGATCATTGTGGGCGAATGCCGCGCTGGCGAGGCGCTCGACATGGTCCAGGCGATGAACACCGGCCATGAAGGATCGATGACGACCGTCCACGCCAACAGTGCCCGGGAAGTCGTGCCGCGGCTCGAAATCCTGATGTTGATGGCGGCGGAACTGCCGATCGTCTCGCTGCACCGGCAGATCGCCTCGGCCATTCATCTGATCGTCCACATCGACCGGCAGCCCAACGGCAAGCGGCAGGTAATGCAAATCGCCGAGGTTTGCGGCATGGATCCGCAGACGCACGAGGTGGTCATCCTCGACATCTTCAATCGCCGAAATGGCCAGACGCTCGAGCCGACCGGCTACTTGCCGTCCTTCCTCGACGCGCTGGTATCGAAGCAGCTTTTGGATCCGAAGTTCCTCTATGGCCAGCCCGAGTAAGCGAGGAACCGATGGATAATGGCATGTTGCTTTGCAATCTGGCGACTGGGCTGTGCGTGGGCGTGGCGAGTTGGGCGGGGCGGAACGCCGCCAGCCAGCTCTTGGACAAAGTCCATGCCGACCTGGACGAGCGGCTCCGCAGCCTGCGGATCGTGACGAACCAATTGCGCCGGTGGATCGGCATTTGGCTGGGGTTTGTCGCGTTGGTTTTCTGTTTCGTGTGGTTGGGCTTCGACCTATTTGTGCTCGCCACCCTGGCGGCCGTTCTCATGCTGGCCGGTCCTTGGTATCTGGTGCGGCGGCTGGCAACGCTGCGCCGCCAGAAGATCGAGGATCAATTGGCGGACGCGATGGTGATGTTCTCCAACGGCGTGAAGGCCGGTTTGTCGCTGGCGCAGTCGCTCGAGCTGCTCGCCCAGGAGTGTCCGCGGCCGATCCACCAGGAATTCCAACAGATCGTGGGCGAGTACAAATTGGGGAAGCCGCTCGAACGGACGTTGACCGAAGCGAAAGAGCGGCTGCGGAGCGAGAACTTTTTGCTGTTCGCGGCGGCGCTCATGGCGAGCCGCGAGAGCGGCGGGCGGTTGAACGAAACGGTCGAGCGGATTTCGAAGTCGGTGCTGGAACTGCAGCGGCTCGAACGGAAGGTGATGGCGGAGACCGCCCAGGCTCGGAAATCGGCCGTTTATATGTCGCTAGCGCCGTTTTTCATCCTGGGTGTTTATTTGTATTTGGATCCAGACAATACCCGGTTGCTGTTCGTGACGTTTCCGGGACAGTTGGTGCTGACAGCCTGCGCGGTGCTCAACCTGGCCGCCTATTTCTGGGCCGTGAAAATCCTCGGCGCGGACATCTAAGGAGGGCCTCGCCATGCAACTCGACCTGATCGCGACGGCTTCCTGTGGATTGGTGGGCGGCGGCGCGGGCGTCATCGTCTGGTGGACGCTCCGGGCGCTCGCCACCGAGGATCTCCAACAGGCGGACGAGTGGCGTTACGACGTGAGCCGGATCAATGGGCTGCGGAAGCTCGA
>JBIKVL010000538.1:0-4024 GCA_044356875.1 Pirellulaceae bacterium
TCCGACTGTTTTTGGTGTCGCTGTTGGTGTTCACGCTGGGCAATTCGAGCGACGCGTTTCTGTTGGTGCGAGCTCGGGATGTGGGCGTGGCGGAAGTCTATTTGCCGCTGTTGTGGCTCGTGTTCCACCTTGTGAAGAGCGCGGGGAACTGGCTGTCGGGATTCGCGGCGGATCGTTGGGAGCCGCGTCGCATGGTATTGGCTGGGTGGATCGTCTACGCGGCCACCTATCTTGGCTTCGCGGTATCGCGAACCGCTTCGCAGCTTGTCGCGCTGATGTTGGTTTACGGCGTGTTTTACGCGCTCACGGAACCGGCGGAGAAACTGCTGGTGACCCGTTGGGCGAAGCGGATCGAGCCGGGGCTGGCGTTTGGCTGGTTCCATCTCACGATTGGAATCGCGTCGCTGCCGGCGAGTTTGATTTGCGGCGCCTTATATGAAGCGTTGGGGCCGCTCGCGGCGTTGGGGTTTGGCGCCGCGATGGCGTTCCTCGCGAGTCTCTTGCTGCTGGCGGTTCGCGACCGGCCTATCCTGGCCGCTGGGAATGGCAAGTGATACGCTAACGCCATGCTTACGCCTTCGGACATCCTAGGGCCGGCGGGCCGCATCGCGGCGCGGCTAAAGAACTACGAGCACCGTCCGCAGCAGGTGGAGATGGCGGAGGCGGTGGCGGCGGCGTTGCGCGATGGCAAGCATCTGATTGTCGAGGCGGGCACCGGGGTCGGCAAAAGTTTTGGTTACTTGGTGCCGGCCATTCTTCGCGCGACCGAAGGCGAAGCGCTGCTCGAGGCGGCTGAGCAAGGAGGCGGTTCGGCGGCTAAGGCCGAGACGCCGCGCCGCCGCATCGTGGTGTCCACCCATACGATCGCCCTGCAAGAACAGTTGCTCGCCAAAGACCTGCCGTTCCTTCGCAGCGTGATTCCCCGCGAATTCACCGCTGTGCTCGTGAAGGGCCGCGGCAACTACCTGAGCCTCCGCCGCTTGGAAGGCGCGGTCGCGAAAGCTCCAAGCTTGTTCCGGCAGGAGTTGGAATTCGAGCAGTTGCAGTCGATTCGGGAATGGTCGGGCAAGACGGGAGATGGCTCGTTGAGCGATCTGGCCTTTCGGCCGGCGAGCGCGGTGTGGGAGGAAGCGGCGAGCGACAGCGGGAACTGCCTGGGACGGAAGTGCCCGACGTACGACAAGTGTTTCTATTTCCTTGCGCGGCGCCGGGCGGTGAACGCGCAGATCCTGGTTGTGAACCACGCGCTGTTCTTCAGCGATCTGGCGCTCCGCCGTCAGAACGCCTCGATCTTGCCGGACTACGACGCGGTCGTGCTGGACGAAGCGCACACCATCGAGGCGGTGGCCGGCGACCACTTGGGGCTGGGCGTCACTTCGGGGCAAATCCAATTCACCTTGAACAAGCTGTTCAACGACCGCACCAATAAAGGATTGCTCGTCCACCATGACCTGGTGCCGTTGCAGTACGACGTCCTCGCCTGCTCGCAAACCGCCGACACGCTGTTCCAGCAATTGCACGCCTGGTCGCGGGAAACGGACAACCGCACGGGCCGGGTGCGCAAACCGCTCGGGATCGTCAACGACGCCACCCCGCTACTGCTCGAGCTCTCCAAGAAGCTCCGCGGCGTCTCCCAGGAATTCGAAAAGGCCGATGTGCGGCAGGATTTCCTGTCGTGCTCGGAAAGGCTTAAAGCCTTGGCGATGGAACTGAATCAGTGGCTTGCGCAAGAGTTGCCGGACGCCGTCTACTGGGTTGAATCGAGCGAGTCGCGGCATGGATTCCTCCGCGTGAAACTCGCGGCCGCCCCGATCGATGTCGGGCCCGCGCTCCGCGATCAACTCTTCAACCGGGTCCGCAGCGTGGTGCTTACCAGTGCGACGCTCGGCGTCGGCGCCGGCGCCGGTTCGCTCGACTTCTTCCGGTCGCGGATCGGGCTCACCCAATGCGACTCGCGGCGTTTGGGCAGTCCCTTCAACTACCCCGAGCAAGCCCGCATTATCGCCCCGCGCGACATGCCCGACCCGACTTCGCAGCGCGAGGCGTTCGAACGCCAACTGGCGCCGCGGATTCGCCGGTATGTGAGTCGCACGGACGGCCACGCCTTCGTGCTCTTCACCAGCTACGACTTGCTGCGTCGAATCGCGTCCGAGCTGAGCGGCTGGTTGGCCGAAAACCAGTTGGCGATGTACAGCCAAGCCGACGGCACGCCACGGCATCAACTGCTTTCGCTCTTCAAGCAACAGCCGCGCGGCGTGCTGTTTGGCACCGATAGCTTCTGGCAGGGCGTCGATGTGCCGGGCGACGCGCTGCGAAACGTGATCATCACCAAGTTGCCGTTTGGCGTCCCGGATCAACCGCTGTTGGAGGCGCGGCTGGAAGCGATCCGCGCCGCGGGCGGCAATCCGTTCAACGACTATCAGGTTCCCGAGGCGGTGATCAAGTTGCGTCAGGGCTTCGGCCGCTTGATTCGCTCTCAACAGGATCGGGGCATCGTGGTGATTCTGGATCCCCGCATCCGCACCAAGCCTTACGGCCGGATGTTCCGCGAATCACTGCCCGACTGTCCCTGGAGCGACGACTGATCGCGTTGCGACCGGCGCTTCGGCCGCGACCAACGCTTCGGCCGCGACCAACGCTTCGGCCGCGACTGGGGTTTGGGCCGTGACCGGCGCTCGGGCCGTGACCGGCGCTCGGGCCGCGACCGGCGCTCGGGCCGTCTCTGGTTCGCTCAGAACTTGCCGTTGCGGACTTGGAAGTGGGTCGGCTTGTCGAGGATTTCGCCGCCGCCAGCGATCCAGTCGGCGGTCCAGCGAATCATCGATTCCGCTGGCATGGTGGGCTCGCCGAGCAACGGGTAGCCGCCCTGGCCGTTGTTGAGCAGCGCGTCGGCGCTCTCTTGGCCGACGCAGCGGACCTCGCGACCGAAAAGTTGGCCGAACCGTTCGGCGACCGCCCTTAGTTCAAGAATCTCGCGACCGGCGAGATTGATGATCCGCGCGGGGGAGGCGACGTGGTCGAACGCGGCCAGCGTCATCGCGTTGGCGTCCGCGAGCCAGATAACATTGACGTAGCCCATCGAAACATCGATCGGCTCGCCCCTGAACACCTGCCGGGCGAGATCGACGAGCACTCCATATCGCAGCTCGGTCGCGTAGTTCAGCCGCAGCAACGCGGCTCGAGAGCCCTGGGCAACGCTGAAATACTGGAACATGCGTTCGCGTCCGAGCGCCATCATCGAGTACTCGCCGTCCGGCCGCGGCGGATCCGATTCCACCGAACCGCCGCCCGCCACGGACGTCAAACCGTAGACGTTGCCGGTCGAAAACGCGACCAATTTGCTGTCGGGATAGCGGCGGCTCACGACAGCGGGCGCGTAGCAGTTCATCGCCCAGGCGAGCCCCGGATTAGCGGCGGCGCCGAATTTCATGCCAGTCATGAACAGCACGTTGGCCGCATCCGGCAAGCGGGCGACAGCTTTGTCATCGAGTAGATCGCAAGCGATCGTCTCGATGCCGCTCGCCTCCAGCCGTTCCCGCGTGGATCCGGAGGTGAAACGCGACACGCCCCAGATCCGACGCTGGACGCCGGCCGCATCGGAGGCCCGTCGGGCCATGCGTGCCAGCGTCGGTCCCATCTTGCCGCCGACTCCGAGTATCACCAAGTCGCCACGCATTCGCCCCATCGCCTCGACCGCCCGCTCCGTGGGCCGGCTGAGGCAACGCTCCAAGTCGTCGACCGATTTCGGCGTTGCTTCCGTCATCTACTGAATCCTCGTCTTTGTCGTCCACGCTAAGTTACCCAGCATTCGGCGAGGCGTGTTCGCCACTGCCGCTGTTGACGCGTTGGCAAACACTCGCGATCCGTGCCACCGCCATGAACGCCGATCACACGGTTCCCGCTTTCGCGGCGGCGATCAACCCTTCGATCAGGCATTCCTCGATGTAGTCGCTCGATTCGATGCCAACGGACAGACGCAGTGTGCCGCCGTCGATACCGAGCGCGGAACGCTCGGCGGCGGTGA
>JBIKVL010000539.1:0-4023 GCA_044356875.1 Pirellulaceae bacterium
ACAACGACGTCGCGCTTACGGGCGGTTTAGGTCAGGGTTCCATTGACTTTTTCGGCGTCGAACAGATCGCGGTCGAAAGCACCGGCGACCTCCATAGCATCGAAGTGAACCGCTTTCGGGAATGGGGTGGATTCACTTGGCTGGCGGGCGTTCGCTACTTGCGGCTCTCCGATCGCCTGACGATCACTTCGGACGACAGTGAAACGAACACGTTCGCCCAGTACGATCTGAGGACCGCGAACAATCTTTTTGGCGCTCAACTCGGCTTGCGGCGGAGCGCCGAGGTCGGACGGCTTCGCTGGCAGGTCGACGCAAAGGCGGGGTTGTACGGAAACTCCGCGACCCACAATCAGGCCGTAGTCGACTTTCCCAATCCGCTGCCGCCATTCTTCCTTCGCGAGTGGTGCCCGCGCTCCCGTGGCAACGCGGCGTTCATCGGCGAACTGGAATTCGGCTGCGCGTACGCGATTACGGCCAACTGGAGTGCCCGCGCAGGGTATCGCATGTTGTGGGTGGAAGGCGTGGGGCTCTCCGCCGACCAACTCGATTTTCGCAATGTCACCGCTTCAGACGTCGCGTTCTCGACCGCCGGCGGCGTCTTCATGCACGGCGCCTCTGTCGGATTCGAGCTGACTTGGTGAATGGCTGTTAGAACGGCGAGTCGTGCCGCGTAGATGTGAGTGTTCGCTGCCAAGGTGGCAGCGAGGCTCTTCCACGCGTCACGGAGTTACCGCCCCATGATCCGCCATTTCCATTCCGCCGTCGCCGCCTTCATCTTCAAAGTTGCCACGTTCGCTAGCTTGGTCGCCGTTTCTTCCACGGTTCAAGCCGCGAACTTCTACGAGTTCGGCGACTCGTTCGGCAACATCGCCCGGCCCTACAACGCTGGCGCCTACGCCGCCGGCCGAAGCGACACGTTCTTCGGCACCATGAGCCTGCTAGACACTTCGGACTGCCTACGTATCACGCTCGCCCGCCCCACCACGATCACGGTCACGCCTTCGCGGTCGATGGAGATAACGATCGTCACTGGCACGCGACTGGCGGGCCGCAACTTCCCGCGGTTCGGAGCGTTGTCGGTGGCATTGCCCGCCGGCACGCATATCATCACCCTGCGAAACATTTCCGCGAGCAGCATCAGCTACTCGGTCAATGTGCGCGGCAACTAGTGAATGCCGCGCGTATGGCGAATGTTCGCAGATGTGTTACCAAGACCAGCGGTTGACGCTGATCGGCTCTTGAGGCCAAGACCGCGCTTCGCGAGCGGCTTGGCCACGTTCGTTGCCGCGACCGCGCTGGCCGCCGCGTTCGCGTTGACTGCCTCCACGCTGGCCGTCTCCACGCTGGCTGTCTCCGCCGTGAGTTTGACCGCTGCCATGCGGTCGATCGCCGCCGCGAGTTTGATCGCTGCCACGCGGTCGAGCGCCAGCGACTGGTCGAGCGTCAGCGACTGGTCGAGCGCCAGCGGTTGGCCGACGCTCGGCTGCCGTGCGTCCTGAATCGCCGCCACGTCGAGCTTGGTCGCTCCGTCCGCGAGAGTCAGCGTCCTTATTGCGTCGAACTCCATCGGTTCGTCGCCCGGGCGCTTCGCCTGGACGGCGTGCGCGGTGACCTGTCGACGGGGCAGTGGACCGCCGCGTCGAGTCAACATCGCTCGCGGGCTCCAGGGGTGGCAGCGAGTGGGTCTTAAGAGCCACTCGCACCCGCGTTAGCCGCTCGATCTGCTTGAGGAATTCGCGTTCTTCGCCGCTGCAGAGCGAAATGGCCGAGCCCTGTGCGCCGGCCCGGCCGGTGCGGCCGATTCGATGCACGTAGGTTTCCGGGACATTGGGCAGGTCGTAATTCACGACGAGCGCGATCTGATCGATGTCGAGCCCGCGGGCGGCGATGTCCGTCGCGATCAGCACGGGCGGCCGCTCGGACTTGAATTCCGCCAGCACCCGCAAGCGGGCGTTTTGGCTCTTATTGCCGTGGATCGCGGCCGCTCGCACACCAGCTCGTTCGAGGCACTTCACCACTTTGTCCGCGCCATGTTTGGTGCGCGTGAACACCAGGGTTCGGCCGGTTCCCTGTTCCTTGAGGAACTGGGCGAGCAACCGCGGTTTGTCCCGCGTTTCCACCATGTACACCGATTGCTCGACGAGCGCCGCCGGTGTGGCGACCGGCGCGACCTGTACCGACACGGGGTCGCGAAGCCATTGGTCGGCCAAACGACGGATCTCCGTGGGCATGGTCGCCGAGAACATCAACGTTTGCCGTTCCCGCGGCACGTGGGCCACGATCCGCTTGAGGTCCGGCAAAAAGCCCATGTCCAACATCTGGTCGGCTTCGTCCAAAATCAGGACTTCGACGGCGGACAACCGGATATAGCCTTGCTGCATCAGATCGAGCAACCGGCCGGGAGTGGCGACCAGGATGTCGACTCCCTCGCGCAACGCCAACACTTGGCGGCCCTGTCCTACGCCGCCGAAAATCACCGTTTGACGAAGGCCCGAGTGGCGGCCATAGACGTCGAAGCTCTCGCCGATTTGCGCGGCCAGTTCTCGAGTGGGCGCCAAGACGAGCGCTCGGATCGCCCGTCGCGCCGTCGCGGCCCGGCCGTTGGATGTCGCCGCCCCGCCGGGACGGACCCGGTCGGCATTGCGAGTGCCATGAGCGGCGATCGAAGGCCGATGCGCCTTGGGCTCGGCCGCGAACACGCCGTTATCGTTCGCCGCCGGTGGCGTAAAGGCGGGCGATTCCAGCAGCCGCTGGAGGGTCGGCAGCGCGAACGCGGCCGTCTTGCCGGTTCCCGTCTGCGCGCAACCCAACATGTCGCGGCCGCTCAATACGTGTGGGATCGCCTGGACTTGGATCGGCGTGGGCGTATGGTAGCCCTCTTGCTCGATCGCCTTCAGCAGATTCCCGTTCAATTGCAGATTCTCGAATTTCATTCCCAACCATTCCCGAATACGAACAAATCCGCGCGCGGGACCGCAGGCGGACAATAGCGCGGCTCGAACGGCGGCAAACACTGCCGGCGTTCTTCATCGCGGAGCGGGCGTGCAGGGACGCGCGTCAGCCGCGGGCGACATTCGCCGCCACGCCAGGGGCAAGAAAACCATCACGGTCGAACGAAGAAGCCGGACTTGTCGTTCCGCCCAAACATGGCCCAACCTTCATGGTTGGCCCGAGCCGGAAGTCCGGTGCCGCTATGATCGAAAGCTGATGACCAGAACAGTCCCGCGCCTGTGAGCCGCTCCGGCCTTTCCCGCCTCGAGCTAGCCTTTGGTTGGAAGAGCGGATGGCTCATCGAGCCGACCGATCCACCTATTGCCCGCGATCCGAAAAACCTTACGGATCTTTATTCGGGCCAACGCGATGCTGTCCGTCTCGCACCTTTAGTTAGCTGAAGTGTAGCATCGGGACGCGATCGGTCAAGGCGAAAGAGTCGAGGCGATCCGCCGAGGGCCAGTCCGAAATCCTAGGGCCCACGTCGCGGCTTGATTGGTGACGCCGGAGGAACATCCATTGGAGGGGAAAACTGCCGCACGTAGTTAGCTCCAAAGGTTTGGACGGGCAAATTAGCCAAGGATGGCCAGGAACAAGGCGGTGGAGGCGAGTGTGAAAGCGTTGGTGGCGGAGTTGTTGGTAGAGGGCGTTGCTATCCGTCGCGAGAATATTCACGATTTCGAACGCTTTGGCTGAACTTGGCGAGTTGCGGTTCCTTTCCAAATGCTTACGGCGGGCCGCGAAGCGTATCGGTGAAGCACGTGTGGAAGAATGTCGCGCGGCGTCGGACTGAGAATTCCACAAAAAATTTTTTGGGTTCGCGCTGGACATTTCGTGGGATGCCGCGAATCATTCCAGAACTCGTGGGGCGAGTCCTTGAAGGAGAAGGAGATTTCTCCATGCCCCATTGTGCGCGCCGACTGGTGATTGACGAATCCCGTGTCGGCACTTACCTCTGCAGTACTCGTTGCGCTCGGCGGAGTTCTTTCCGCGATCGCACCCTTGGCGGACTCGATCCGATCCACCGCCAGG
>JBIKVL010000540.1:0-4022 GCA_044356875.1 Pirellulaceae bacterium
GCCGCTTGCGCGGCTCGGCTGATGGGGGACGGCCGGTTTATCAGCCGGCTCAGCGCGAGCTGCCGGTTTATCAGCCGGCCCAGCGCCAGCTGCCGGTTTTCGTTCGGTTTGGGCCGCATCCGCCTAGAACCGGCCGCTTGCGCGGCTCGGCTGATGGGGTGGTTGCTCGCTTTAGTCGCCGCGGAGCGACAGGCCGGCGTCGACGGGCAACACCAATCCCGTTAGATGGCGCGCGGCGGGCGAACAGAGGAAAGCGGCGGCGGCACCGACGTCGTCGATGTCCACGTTCTCGCCCAGTGGGCTGCGTGTTCGAGCCAACTCGATCTGACGGGCAAACTCCAAAAGTCCCGAGGCGGCGCGCGTCGCGATCGGGCCCGGCGACAACGCATGCACGCGAATTCCCCGCTCGCCTAGCTCGTCCGCCAAATACCGCACGGTCGATTCGAGCGCCGCTTTGACTGGCCCCATCAACTGGTAGCCTTCCATCACTCGCGTCGACCCAAGGTAGCTCATCGTTAACATCGTTCCGCCCGCACTCATCAGCGGCGCTGCGAGCTTTGCCATGCGAATCCACGAATGCACCGACACATCCATCGCCTGCGCGAAGCCAGCGGCGGAACAGTCGAGCAGCGGCCCCTGCAAGTCGGCCTTCGGCGCGAAGGCGATCGCATGCACCAGCACGTCCAGCCGATCCCATCGGCATTTGATCGACTCGAACACCGCCTCCAATTGCCCTTCCCGCTGCACGTCCAACGGTTCGAGCAGCGTCGCCTCCAGTTCGACGGCTAGCGGCTCGACATGCGGCTTGGCTTTGTCATTGAGATAGGTCAACGCGAGCTCGGCCCCGCGAGCCCGCAGGGCCCGAGCGCAGCCGTATGCGATCGACTGCCGGTTCGCGATTCCCACCACCAACGCCCGTTTGCCCGACAACTCCTGCATCTTCATCCTTTCTCACCGGCTAACCCGCGCCCCGAAATCGGTTTTCGCCACGTCTTATCCCCTTCCACGGGGCAGCGTTCGCCTTGCTGGAAGTAGTCTTGATTATCATAAAACCTGTGGCGTGTCGGGGCGATCGTGACCGTTCACCGATCGTCACCGCCACGCATCCAAGGACCGCCAAGGACGATCGACATGCCCGAGCCGCTCGCCGGACCGCGAATCGACGTGACACTCGTTGGCGCGTTCAATTACGCCGCGTGGCTGAACAACGTGCCGCTCTTCCGCCACCTTAAAATCGACAACGCCGATGGACAGGATTTGGCCGGAGTCATGGTCAAATTCGAAGCCAAGCCGGCGTTCGCTCGCCCGCGCGACTGGCCGATCGATCGTATTCGGGCGGGGGAAGTGTACACGCTCGCCGATCCGCGAGTGGAAATCGATCCCGATTTCATGGAGCGGTTGAACGAGGCCGACCGCGGACAACTGTTGTTCCGGATCGTCCACGGCGATGAGGAACTGGCAAGCGCCTGCCACGAACTGCGGGTGCTCGCGCGGGACGAATGGGGCGGCACGTCCACCATGGCGGAATTGCTGCCGGCTTTCGTCACTCCCAACGAGGCCGCGATCACCGGACTCTTGCGGGACGCCGCTGAGCTCCTCGCGAACTCCTCGCAGCCGATACCTCTCGCCGGCTACCAAAACGCCACTCCGCCAGACGTTTGGCGGCAGACCGCGGCGTTATGGTCGGCGATCGTGGGCCGCGAGATCGCCTACAGCAACCCGCCCAGCAGTTTCGAGCGTCAGGGGCAGAAGATCCGACGGGCCTCCCAAATCCTCGAAGGAAAGCTCGCCACCTGCCTCGATCTCGCCGTCCTGTTCGCGTCTGGGCTGGAAGCGATCGGCCTCAATCCTGTGCTTGTGCTGCAACGGGAACATGCCTTCGTAGGCGTGTGGCTCCATGACCGGACGCTTGAACAGCCGCTGGAAAACGAGTGCGGCGAACTCCGCAAAGCGATCCACGCCGAAGAGCTCATCGTGTTCGAAACCACGATGGCAACTCATCCCGGCGCCGTCCCTTTTCCCCAGGCACAGACGATGGCGAACGAAGCGATCCGCGAGTCGAATGAACACAAGTTTGAGCTCGCGGTCGACATTAAGCGTTCCCGCATGGCGAAGATCCAGCCACTGGCGTCGCGCGAGGACGCACGGCCCCGCGCTGCAGATGATTCGTCCGTCATGAGCGGCGAACCCCGCGTGCCCGAACTGCCGCCCGCGCCGGAGTTCAAAAGAGTCGAGGCGGCGGCGCGCTCGAGTCCGCTTCCGCCACCCGAGCCCACGCCGCTGACGCCGAACGAACGGATCGAAAACTGGCGCCGAAAACTGCTTGACCTCACCTTGCGCAACCGGCTGCTCAACTATCGCGCGACCCTGCAAACCGTGCCGATCGCCCATGTCGAGCTGTCCTGTTTGGAGGATCGGCTGGCGGATGGCGCCAGCTTGGAATTGAAACATCATGAGGCATTCGCGGGTGGAGGCGACGGAACGGCCGGGGTGGGCGCGGCGCGGCCGCTCGGAATCGAGCAAGAACGGGAACTCGCGCGGCAGACGCTTGAACGCGGCGCGGTGCTGTGCGCGCTCGGCCGCGACGAGCTTGAGAAGCGGCTCACCACGCTCCGCCGCAAAGTCGCCAACGATCAAGCGGAAGGCGGCGCGAACACGTTGTATTTGGCGGTTGGCTTTTTGCGGTGGCGTGGAGCGGTCGACGATCCGCGCACGTTCCGCGCGCCGCTGCTGTTGATTCCCGTTCAATTGACGCAACGAGCGGCGCGCGCGTCGTTCCGATTGTCCAGGATCGACGACGAACCACGTTTCAACGCGACATTGGTCGAGAAGTTGAAACGCGATCTGGGCGTCGATCTGTCTCCGCTGGTCGCCAACCTGCCAACCGACGACCAGGGAGTCGACGTGCCGCGATTGCTCGAAGCGGTCCGGGACGCGGTGCGCGAACTGCGCGGCGTCGAGGTGGTCGAGGAAACGGCGTTGGCTTCGTTTTCGTTCGCCAAATACTTGATGTGGAAGGATCTGTCCGAGCGGGTCGGGACACTCGAACGCAACCGCGTGGTGGCGCACCTGGTGAATCAGCCGGGGCAGACATTCCGCGATCTGCCGCGAGGACCGCTGCCGGCGGCGCGCGAGTTGGATGAGCGCTACCGCCCCGACCAAATCGTGCATCCGCTACCGGCCGACTCGTCGCAGTTGGCCGCCGTCATGGCGGCCGCCGACGGCCGCGATTTTGTGATCGTCGGTCCTCCAGGCACGGGCAAAAGCCAGACGATCGCGAACTTGATCGCGCAGTGCGTCGCCTTCGGCAAGACGGTGTTGTTCGTCGCGGAAAAGGCGGCCGCGTTGAACGTCGTCTATCGCCGCCTCCGGGAACATGAACTCGATGACCGGTGCGTCGAACTGCATTCGCACAAGACGGGCCGGAAGCATTTTCTGGAGCAACTCAAGCGCGCCTGGCTGGAGCGTGGCTCGATTCAGATCGATGCGTGGGACGAGGCGGTCCGCGAAGTGGTCACACGGCGCGATATCCTGAACGGCTATGCGGCCGAGCTTCACCGTCGAGCGGAAAATGGCTGGACGCCCGTGCGCGCACTCGGTTCGCTGAGCCTCCGCCGCGAGGTGGCGACACCGGAACTCGCATGGCCTCCGACCACCCGCCACAGCGAGTCCGATTACAACGCGCTGCGCGACGCCGTCCGGCGCCTGGCCGACGCCTATACCGCTCTGCCCGGCGCCGTGCCCGTTCCACTCGTTCTCAAACGCGAGTGGTCGATGGCCTGGGAGAACGAACTGCTGCGGGCGTGCGATAGGCTGTCGACGGCGGCAACGCAACTCAAAGTGGCTCATGCTTCGCTCGCCAAGGTATGCGAACTGCCGCAGCGCGACGACATTTCATTCGCGAAATACGTGCCGCTCAGCCAACTGGCGTCGCAGCTGAGTCGCCAAGATGAAACATTGCGGGAACTGGTGGGCGGAAGCGAACTGGAGTCCCTCAAGCGAAGCCTTCAACATCGCGACTC
>JBIKVL010000541.1:0-4015 GCA_044356875.1 Pirellulaceae bacterium
AAAACGCAGCAATTCGGCCACGTGCTCCGCATGGAATGCGGCGACCGTGGCCGGATCAAGCGGCGAGTCTGGCGGCCGATCCTCGGCAGTCACAAGGTGTCACTCCCGCCGAACAACCGCTCGCCCACCCCTTTTCCGCTGATTAGATGCGCCTGCCGGCCCGCTTATTGCCGCTGAGCGACCTTTTTTTCCAAAAAAAGTTGCCCTGAAGAGCCCCAGTAGGCAAGCTTAGACCGAGTCGTGGATTAAACGGGATCGGATCGGTCGGACGATATCCCCGTGACGTCGAAGCCTGAGTTCAACATGGCTGCAAACTACTCCGCACCTCGCCGACCAACTGGAGCGGATGGCGTCCAACACACGCCGCCACCAACCGCTCGGCCCCGTCCGGGTTTCACGCTCGTCGAACTGCTGGTCGTGATCGCCATCACCGGCGTGCTTGTCGCGTTGCTGTTGCCGGCAGTGCAGAGTGCTCGCGAGGCAGCCCGCCGGACGCAATGCGTCAGCAATCTAAGGCAAGTTGGACTTTCGATCCACCAGTTCCACGACGTGAACGGATCCTTTCCCGCATCCGGGTGGACGGTCGCGGGTCCCGGCAACCCCGCTGGCAAATACGTCGGCTGGCGATGCCTGACTTTGCCGTTCCTCGAACAGCAAAACGTGCGCGAACTGTACGATTCCAATCTGAATTGGTGGGAAGGAACCAACCCAGCGGTTGCGGCAATCCCGCTAAAGGTCTACCGCTGCCCCAGCACCCCTACAGGCCCGGATGTGCTGACAGTTGTCGCCAGAGGCCCGCGGCCCGCCATGACATTCGCCACGCCGGTCGCGCCGACCGATTTTGAAGCGGTCATGGGTGTCCAACCCAATTCGATCAATCCCCACCTGCCCGCGCCGCTCTACAGTTCGGCCAATCGGTTCTCCGTGATGTATCGCAATTCCACAACTCGGTTCGCCGACGTGCTCGATGGCACCTCCAACACGATCATGGTGGTGGAGTGCGCTGGTCGTCCGCA
This sequence comes from Pirellulaceae bacterium, assembly GCA_044356875.1. Taxonomy (GTDB): domain Bacteria; phylum Planctomycetota; class Planctomycetia; order Pirellulales; family Pirellulaceae; genus CAIXSC01. The sequence continues at coordinate 1,017 of JBIKVL010000541.1, forward strand.
AGTTTTTCGTCTGCGTCGACCCGCCAGCGGCGTCGCCAACGACCAGGGAATCTGCTGGGCTGACAGCGAGGGTCCATTCAGCTTGGACGGGGCGTCCAGCGACGGCAATTTGGAAGCCTGCGGCCTCGGTTGCGCGTCCGCCATGAACCGCCGCAACGACAACGAACCGTTCGCCTTCCACCCCGGCGGGTCCAACGCCCTGTTCGCGGACGGCCATATCCAATTCGTCCGCGAAACCATCGGCCTGCCCGTCTACGCGGCTCTCGTCACCGCCAGCTCGGGCGAAGTCGTCAGCGACGCCGATCGGTAAAGCGGCCGGACCGGAGTGGCGCGCCGTCGCTCACCGCCACATTCGTCTACTTCCACGTTCGCTCACCGCCGCGTTCGTTTACCGCCGAGCCGCAGGCGACGGCTGGCGTGGCGCCCCGAATCCGCTCGGAATCCGCAAATCGCAGGTAAATGAACGCCGCCGTCGGCTGCCATCGCCCCGAAGAGACAAAACAGGTTAGCCCAGGGCAGAGCGAGGCGGCGCAGCCGCCGAGCGCCGCCCTGGGTTATCAGACACACCCAAAATCCGTCGCCCTGAAGGGACAGATCAGACTGGCGGCTCGGCTCCGTCTCAATCTCGCAATTCGCCGCATCTCTTTTGGGAAGTTATTTTTTGGTGGCCCCTTAGAAAAGGGCTCGTTGTAACCCAATCGTTGTTGGCAGCGGGGGACACGCTTTCACACCGCTACCGGGCGGCTCACGCCGCTCCGCTAAAAGACTGCCGGGCGGCTCACGCCGCTCCGCTACCAGCATGCCGGACTGCTTACGCCGCTCCGCTAAAGGCATGCCGGGCGGCTTATGGTGGTTTGCCAAACACGATGGCATTCTTTAGTAATCGGAAATCGAGCCATCCGGCAGTCGTCCCCGAGTGGGCCATTCGGGCGGGCTGGGATTCTTCGCCAATTCGGCGAGCTGGCCTTCGTCGATCTCGCAACCGATTCCCGGAAGGTTCGGCAGCGACGCGTAACCGTCTTTGTCAATCGTCCAGTCTTTTCGCACCAATTTGGGCGGCGAAATGCTCGGATAGTACTCGTGGATCAAGAACAATGGGATCGCGGCGCTGACATGCAGGCTCGCGGTCGCTCCCAGGTCGCTGGTCACGCAGTGCGGGGCGAGCGGCACTTGATAGGCTTCGCCCAGCGTGGCGATCTTTCGCATTTGCGAAATACCGCCCGTATGAGCGCAATCGACTTGCAAAATATCGGCGCAGCCTTCCTGCAGGTAGGTGATCACTTCCCAAATCGTGCGGGCTTGCTCGCCGACCGCCAACGGGATCGGGATGTGCTGCTTGAGTCGTTTAAATACCTCGATGTTGCCCGGCACGGCCGGCTCTTCGATATACAACACGTCGTACGGCTTGATCGCCGCCGCCAATTGGATGAGGAACGGTGGCGGCAGCGCGCAATGGGCGTCGAACATCACGATGCCGTCCGGGCCGACCTGCTTCCGGGCGTTCTCGATGTTCCGCACGTGTTGCTCAATCAATTGCGGAGTCGCCGAGAATGGCTGCGGGCCCGCCCCGACCTTCGTCGCCTTGGGTGTCGGGTACATCAACACTTTGTCCCGCGCTGGACCGCCCAACAGCCGGTGGACCGGGACTCCCCACAGTTTGCCGGTGATGTCCCACAGCGCCATGTCGATGCCCGCCAGCGTGTGGGTCATGAAGGGCCCGCCTCGCATATCGCGGTGGGAACGATAGATCTTCTGCCAGAGGTATTCGATCCGCGTCGGATTTTCGCCGTCGAGCAGTTCGAAAAGCGACCGGGCCAACGTCGCCGCGACCTTCGTTTCCAGCTGGTCGATCTCGCCCCACCCCGTCACGCCCAGGTTCGTTTCCAATTTGAGAAACACCTTCCGCGCGACGGGCGTCGCGGTCAGACGCGTCAGCTTGATCGAAGTCGTACGGTCCAACACGCCGTTGCCCGGAGCCGCGTCATCGGCAGCGCGAGCCATTTCGATCGCCGTCGCGGTGCCGAGCGAACCGGCCGCCAAACAGCCGGCGGCCAGCGAACCCCAATTCGCCATCCACTGGCGGCGGCTCGCGCCGGCCTCCACCGTCGCTGGCTTCTCACGGGCCTCAAGTGTCCGCATCGCCGGTGGCGTGTTCGTTGTCGGCATGTCGACGCGCGGCGTATCACGGCGCGGCGTATTACAACGCGACATGTCGGCGTCAAGTCCTGGACCGTGAATGGCTGCGCGGGAGTCCGTCGGAAAAAAAGACATCAAGACACCTCATCCGGGAGAAGTTTCGGAGGGGACCAGCGAGTAGAGCGGGTCGTGGCGGTCGGCCAGTTCGCGGATCAATCGGGGCGGTTCGTACCGTGGGCCGAAGGGGCGGAACGGTTCGTTTCGCCGGAGGATTTCGGCCAAGCCTTCCTGGTCGGCCCAGAATATCAAGCCGCCGCGAACGGCGGGGAATCCGAGCCCATGCATCACGCCGAAATCGATGGCTCGCGGATCGTCGACGATGCGGTCTTCGAGCGCCCGCGCGGCTTCGAACAACATGGGAAAGAGCAGGCGATCCACAATTTCGACGCGCGGCGTCGTTCGGGGGGGCGAAAGATAATCGCGAATGACCGGCGCCAGGCTGGGATCGGATTGGCGCCCCGAGTTGGGTCCGGCGGCTCCCGGGCCCGGATAGCGAAAGAAGCCCGCCCCGCTCTTCTGGCCGAGCCGGCCGGCCTTGAGCAGCGCGGGCAGGATCGGCGACGCCTGGACGCGGTCGGCGTAGGCGTTCCAGATCACACGGCCGGCGAACAGCGCCGTGTCGATACCCACCATGTCGTACAGTTCCAGCGGCCCCATCGGCATTCCAAAGTCGATCGCCGCCGCCTCGATCTCCTCCATCCCGACGCCCTCGCTCAACAATTGCAACGATTCGTTGAGATAAGGAAAGAGCACGCGATTTACTAAGAACCCTGGGCCGTCGTTGACGACGATGGGGGATTTGC
>JBIKVL010000542.1:0-4010 GCA_044356875.1 Pirellulaceae bacterium
GCCTCCTGCTCTACACCGACGGACTCGATGAAGCCTTTCCGGAAGGCGGCGGCGACGAAGAGCAATTCGGCCAAGCCGGCATCATGCAGACGTTGAAGGACTGCGTACACCTCACCATCGAACAAACGCTCGACAAACTGTTCGAAGACTCGCACGCCGCCACTCGCGGCGCCGGCCGCGCCGACGATACGACCGTTGTATTGCTCGAACGCAGCGAATAACTCCTGCCCGCCGCCCCGAGGCTACCCCATGTACTCCGCCGCCCGCCGCTCGTTCACGCCGTTCCGAATCTTCGCCGCCGCCTGTGGCATGGCGATGTTGTTGGCGACTGGTTTCTCGACTGGATTCGCGACTGGTTTCGCGGCCAAGCCGGGCTCGGCAGCGGAAGTGGCCCCAGCCAGCCACTGGTCGCAGTTTCGTGGACCGGCGGGCAATGGCCACGCCGACTCGAACAAGTTGCCGCTCGCCTGGAGCGAAACCGAGCACGTGCGATGGAAGACGCCAATCAGCGGCAAGGCTTGGTCTTCGCCCGTCGTGTGGGGCCAGCAGGTGTGGTTGACCAACGCCACTCCGGACGGCAAGCGGCTTTCCGCCGTCCATGTCGATTTGGACACGGGCAAGGTGGTGCGGGATGTGACCGTGTTCGAAGTCGAGAAGCCGCAGTTTTGCATCGCCCGCAACAGCTACGCTTCATCGACGCCCGTGATCGAGGACGGCCGGTTCTACGCGCACTACGGCTCGGCGGGCACCGCTTGCGTCGACACGCAAACCGGAAAGCTCTTGTGGACTCGCCAAGACCTGCCGTGCAACCACCACCGCGGACCCGCGTCGTCGCCGATTGTCTGGGGCGACCTGCTCATCCTCACCTTCGACGGCTTCGACGTTCAGTATGTCACGGCGCTCGATAAGTTCACCGGCAAAACGGTCTGGAAGACGGACCGCCGCATCGAGTACGGCAGCGACAACGGCGACATCAAGAAGGCGTACGCCACTCCACATGTCATCGAGGTCGCCGGCAAACCGCAACTGCTCGACCCCAGCGCCGGCGCCGCGATCGCCTACGATCCCAAAACGGGCGCCGAATTGTGGCGGATCCGCTGCGGCGGCATGAATGTTTCCGCCCGCCCTGTTATCGGCGATGGCGTCGCCTACCTCTCCACAGCCGATGGCGGGTTCAAGCTGTTCGCCGCGAAGCTCGACGGGACTGGCGATGTAACCACCTCCCATGTGGTCTGGAAGCAATCGAAGGGCATTCCGAAGTATGGTTCGCCCTCGCTCGTCAATGGACACCTGTTCATGAGCGCGGAAAGCGGCGTGATCACCTGCTTACGAGCAAGCGACGGCGAGGAAGTATGGCAAAAGCGGATCGGCGGCTCGTTTACCGCCTCGCCGATTTCCACCGCCGACCGGCTGTATTTCTTCAACGAGAACGGCGAAACGACCGTGGTCGCCGCCAGCGCCGACTATCAGTTGCTTGCTACGAACAAACTAGCCCAAGGCTGCATGGCCTCGCCCGCCGTCGCGGGCGACTCGCTGATCATCCGCACCACCGAGAGCCTCTACCGGATCGATCCCTAGCGCGTGCGGAGCGAACGAGCGCGGCGAACGCGATTTCCTAACGCGGCGCAATTTCGGCCGCCGGCAGCAAACCGGTGGACCGCTCCAAGCGTTCGATCCACCGTTCGCTGTCTTCACTCTGCAAAGGCTCCAGCGACGCAACGGGTACGGGCGTCGGCAAGTTAACGCGTGTCAATCTCGTGGGACCGTAACGCAATTCGAGCGGTTGGGTGTTTCCTTCCGCTGTTTGCCAAAACCTACGCCATGCTTCGAGGTCCGCCACAATGGCGGCGCCGGCTGGCGGTGGACCGCTTCCGGTCGATGAATAACGAACCCACGGTTTCAACGTCAGCAACTTGATGTGGGGCTGCAACCTATTGGACTCGCCGCGCCAAGCGACCCGCCGTGGCAAATCTTCCGCCGCGCGCATCCGTTCCTTCGGGCCCTCCGCGACTCGTGTCCACGCGGTCATCAGATAATCGCAATCGAAGACAGCCTGGCGACTATCGACTGTCGTTGCCGGCTCCGCCGCGAAGTTTTCATCAAACCGCGCCAACTCCAAATGCACGGCTGACTCGCCAAGAAACAGTCCGTTGGTAATCACAAACTCGCGACGTATGTTCGTTCGCACTTCGAACATCAGTCCGACCCGAGCCAGATTGGTGACATTTTCCAACCGCACGACACTTGGCCGACGATCGACTCGCGACAACGACTCGCGACAGGCGACGCCGATGCCGGTCGGCGCCGCGATCTGGCACTGCCGCAACTCGACTTGATCGCCGCCGTAAATCAACACTCCCGCCGCCGCCCTCGAAGTTCCAATCCGGCAAGCGTGGAGGCTTAACCGCGCTCCGACGGCCACGACGACGCCATCTTCGGGCGGCGGCCGCAATCCGACGCCGCCCGGCCCATTCGGCCGGAACTCGTTCGGCCGGAACTCGTTCGGCCGGAACTCGTCGGGCCGGAACTCGTCGGGCCGGAACTCGTTCGAATTGAGCCCTGTTGCGAACGGCGGGATCGGTTTCGCACCGACGCCGGCGTCGATCAGCGTCAACCCTTCGAGCGTCAACGGGGAATCTGTTCGCAGGAGCGGCCCCGCGTAATTGGCGTCGCGAACGAACAAAATGCGACCTTCATGCGGCGATGCCGCCCGGATTCGCAACGACTTGCCGCGAATCTCCAGCGGACCCGAACGCCACAGATTAACTCCACGCAACAAAAGTTCGGCGTTGTTAGGCGCCGACTCGATCGCCGACCGTAAATCGGCAAACGGACGGGGGGCCCCGCCAGAAACCTGGAGCTCGACAAAGTTGCCGCCGGCAGGCGCCGGAGGTGGCATCCTTGATGGATCAGGTGATGGACCAGGTGATGGACTGGGTGATGGACCAAATGGCGGCCCCAGTGTTGGACCAGTTTGCGGGCCGCGTTCGGAAAACACCGGTCCCGGCGATGGGACGGCCGACGGCGAACCCGCCGCCGCTCTGTTCGTTAGCCCCTGGATTGGCGCCGCTGTCGGTTTGGGCTGGGCACCTCGATCTTGCGTCGCGACCACCACCACGGCGATCAACAACAGCGTCAACCCACCGCAACCCGCCAGCAAATACAGTTGCAACCGATGGTCCGGACGACGCTGATATCGCCGAGCGGCCACACTGGGCAGTGGCACGCTCACTGTCGGCGGTTGCACGCTCACTGTCGGCGGTGGCAAGCTCGAAGTGCTTGCTTCAGTTTCCGGCGGAACGCATTCGGGCGGGAGGTAGTCGGGGGGCAAAAGACCCGAACCAAAAAACTCGGCGGCCGCGAAGTCCACGGGCCACGCATCCGGCGAAGGCCCCGCAACCATCGGCGGCGCGGCACTCGACACGGGCGGCGCCGGGGGAAACATCCCAGCGCGATGAGCACCTGGGAGCATACGGCCTGGGACGGCAACCGCCGCCAAGCTTGCCGCATCGCCGACTGCCTGCGACGGGGCGAACGGCGCCATCGGATTGGCGCCCGCAGCCGGAGCTTCGAGTCCCGCCGCTGTCGCCGCCCCTGTCGCCGCCCCTGTCGGCTTCTCGTTGGATTCACCCTTGCTGGCGCCTGTGGCATCGCCACGTACGAGCTTCAATCGCCGAGCGGCCTCGGCGGCGGACGCGACACGGTCGGCCGGATCGCGGCTTAGCAGTTGCTCCACCAGCGTGATGAGCGCGGTGGGCAGTTGCGGCCGAAGGCTCGCGAGCGGCGGGACACGGCCCGCCAAGACGCCGCGCATGATCGCCAAGCTATTGTCGCCATCGATGGGAGGTCGGCCAACGCACATGGCGTAGAGGACGCATCCGAGTCCGTACAAATCGACGCGATGATCAAGCGGTTGTCCTTCCAACTGCTCGGGAGCCATGTAGGCCAAAGTTCCGACCACCATGCCCGCTTCGGTCAAACGCGCATCCGAGCCGGCCCGCGCGAGCCCG
>JBIKVL010000543.1:0-4000 GCA_044356875.1 Pirellulaceae bacterium
TGCCTTCGAATCGACTGCCCGAGTCTTCATGACCGCTGGGCCATAGTCGCGGACCACTCCGTGGTCCGTGTCTGGCGACTGATGTTCGGCTATCGAAAAAATTTAGTTGCCAGAGGCGGGGCGGAGGGATTTCGTTCGCGGTCCCAGAGCAGCGAATCGGTGCAGCGAGACGGTTGTTCGAATCGTTTCTTCGGATCGGCATCGTTTTGTGGGTGGAGCTTTGCGTTGGGCTACGGAGTGGTCCACGACTTTGGCCCATCTGCGATCGAACCGATTTGACTTTTCCCTGCGAAACCGATTACAGTTCGGCCGTCGATGACGCAACTTTTCGCTAGGAAAGCGGCTGGGGAAACGGACAGTGCTATTCCATCGGGACACGTTTCGCAGCCTCCACGCACGCTGGCTGACGTTGGCGATTGTGGCCTTCGTGGCCAGTTCCCTGGCGTATGCTTGGGAATGGCGGTTAATTGGAACGCTCCCGGGCGGCGGGTCGCGTGTTGGCTTGGTGCTGGGCGTCTTGGCTGGCCTGATTTGCCTCTTTGAATTCGCATTGGTTGGGCGGAAGACTCGCTGGTTCAGGACGCGACGGCGAATTCTCGGCGTGCCGCTCGGGTCGGCGAAAGCCTGGATGGCGGCTCATATTTGGCTTGGATTATTGGCGGTGCCGCTGGTGTTCTTGCATAGCGGTTTCCAGTTCGGAGGGCCGCTAACCACCGCTTTGGCATGGCTGTTCGCGATCGTCATCGCCAGTGGCGCCGGCGGCTTGGCGCTTCAGAATGTCCTGCCGCGACTCATCACAGACGCCATACCCGAAGAGACGATCTACTCGCAGATTGACACCGTGGGCCGGCAGTACGCGGCGGACGCAGTGCGGCTCGCGCAGCGGTATGCGGGTCCGGGACCGCACGGGCTGTGGGACGAATTCCAAACGCTGGCCGGCAACGAACGGGGCGTGGTGGATCGCGGATCGGCGAGGGGCATGGTAGGGGACGATGTCTTGGTGGTCGGCGCGCCTCGCCGCGTGGGTACGATTGTCAGTCCCACGCCCCGCGGCGAACTCGAACAGCCCATCGCGGTGGACTCGCCCGAACTGCATGCGGCGTTGCGGGACCGGATTGTCGAATTCCTCTCGACCGGGCGAGCCGGCTCAGCCGACTTTTCCTCCGTCTCTCGTATTCGCTGGTATTTCGACGATCTGCGGCGCCGGGTCGTCCGCGACGCCGCGCCCGCGATCGACCAGATTGAAGCCCTCTGTTTGCAGCGTCGGCAGCTCGAACGGCAGCGGAGCCTGCACTTGGCGTTGCACTGCTGGCTTTCCGTCCATTTGCCATTGTCGGTCGCGATGATGTGGCTGCTGATCGCGCACGTGTTCGGGGCTTTGATGTACGCTTAGACGCCTTCCCCAACCGAATTGCCCCATCGTTTCGCGAATAGCGCCCATGAGTTCAACTGTCGGTCCTCCACAATCGCCAGCCAAGCAGCGAGCGCTCCGCATTTCGCTCGACTATTACAAGCGGTGGACGGCTCTCGATCGCGCGAAATGGCTGCTCGCCGCGCTGGCGACGCTGATCGGCGGCGCGTACGCCGGTTGGCTCGTCGCGGGGCATCGCAGCGGCGCGGCGGCCCGCCAGTTTTCGCCCGGCCACGTGACGCTTGCCCACGCCGCCTGGAACGACCGCTGCGATGCGTGCCATGAACCAGGCATGCCGCTCAATCCGCACGCGGGTGGCAGCGAGTCCCTGCGTCAGTGGCTGACGGGCGGAACGAAGCCGGCGCGGCTTCTGAACGAACAAAAATGTGTCGCCTGCCACCCAGCAGCGACCCATCATCCCCGGCAAATCGTCGACCAAGTGGAAACATGCGCCGCCTGCCACCATGATCACGTGGGCATCGACGCCGATCTGAAGCAAGTCGCCAGCGAACGCTGCATCGCTTGCCATGCGGACATCGCCGGCCACTCCACGCTGGCCATCGCGACTCCGGCAGTGAATGTGGCGTCCTGGGCAACCCATCCGGATTTCCGCTCCCTGGACTCTGGCGATCCCGGCCGAGTCAAATTCAATCATCGATTGCACTTGCTACCGGGCCAGTACCCACGGGACGCGAAACCTTCCGCCTTGAAACGACTCAGCGCGATCGACAAGTCGTATTGGAATCTCCTTGGTTACGCGCAGGACGCTTCCCCAGACACCGTGGTGCAACTCGATTGTTCGGCCTGCCACGAGTTCGAGGAAACATCGGGCCGTCTCGCCTCAACCCGCCTGGCGACCGGATCGCCCGAGGCCGCTGCGAAACAGGAGGAAGGGCCGAGCGGTGCTTCGAGTCCGCTGGTCGTCGGGAGCGTGCCGGCGAGCGGCGCGTACGCTTTGCCGATCCGTTACGAGCGTCACTGCGCGTCTTGCCACGACACCGACCTCGCGGCCACGGTTGAGGGACCGCGTCGTGCTGTCCGCGCGTCGATTCCGCATGGCTCTTCGCCCGGCACGATCCGCGGCCTTCTCCGCGGCGCATACTTGGCCGCCGAAAGCACCGCGAGCACCGCGAAGCAAGGCGGTGCTACGTTCGGTCCACCTGCTGACGGTCCACCTGCTGACGGTCCGCTAGTTCCCCGCCGCGCCGTGCCCGGCCGTTCGCTGCGGAGCGACGATGCCGGCCAGTCGACGGGCACCAGCCTAGATGCGATTCCCGTAGCGGCCCGGGTGCGACAGGCCGAACTGCAATTGGCGACGGAAAGCCACTGCGGGAAATGCCATCCATTTCTGGGGGCGGAGTCGATGCCTGGCGGCGTTCCCGTTGCCGCTGCGATGAACAGTGAACTGCTCGCGGTGGCCCCCTCTCAGATTCCCACGATCTGGTTGTCCAAGGGCGGTTTCGACCACGCGGCTCACCGCGCGTTGCGCTGCGATGCGTGCCATGAATCGTCTTCGTTCGAGTGGTCCGCGGGCGGCAAGCCGCCGATCGATGATGCCAAGCCGAAGATCCCGCGAATCGACAATTGTCGGCAATGCCACGGCGATTCGCCGGCGGAGACGAAAGCATCCGTTGCGGTTCGCGCGGATTGCGTCACGTGCCATCGCTATCATGCGGCGGACGAACCGCCGCACGGACATGGCTCGCCAACGCACACTCCGCCGCCGGCTCGCCGCATCAGCACCCGCGAGTGGCTTGACGGCCGCTTTTCCCGATCGGAACTCGCCGAGGGGATAGCGCCGTGATATTATCCCTGCGCAAACTCGTTCGCCGGCTCGCCGCGGGACTGTGTGTCGCCGCCTTGGTGTTGGCATTGCGAGTCGTCCCGGACGGCGCTCCGTCGGCGTCCCGCGCGACGTTCGCCGCACTTCAGAAATCAACCGCGAATTCGACGGCTGCGAAATCCGCAGCGAATTCGGCGGCCGCAGCGAATTCGACCGTCCCGGCGGCCGCGGTGGTTGAAGGCCAGGGGTTGTCGGCCGCTTCCGCCTCGGCGGCACGGCTGGCTTCCTCGGGGTGCTCCGCTTCGGCATGTCACGGCGACCCGATGACCGATCGGATTCGCGATTGGCGTTCCGCCGCGACCACGTGGTCGCTGGTTGATCCTCATCGCCGTGGCTTCGCCGTGCTCTACGCGCCGCGCTCGGTGGAGATCTACGACAACTTGCAGCGCGCCGAGCAAGCCGCCGCGTCGACGAGCGGCGGTCGGGCTTCGAAGGGCACACCGGATGCGGCCGTCGTTGCCGCTGTGGAAGGGCCTGATCCGGCGGCCTACGCGCGGTTCCTGGCCGACCGCTGCATTGGATGTCATGCGACATCCCAACAGCCGGAAGCGTCGAGCGAGTCGTTGGCGGGCGTGACCTGCGGCTCATGCCATCCCAGCGACTCGGCCGAATGGACGGCCGGCCACTATCTTTCCACCTTCCCAGCGAAGTCCACAGTTGGTGACTCGTCGCCACTCGTGCGCGGAGATCTGTGCAGCTCGTGCCACCTCGGTCCGAAACGGGCAAGTGGACGTGTGTTCGACGTG
>JBIKVL010000544.1:0-3999 GCA_044356875.1 Pirellulaceae bacterium
GATCGACCCGAACGTGAACAACAACATTCCGGGTTTGGAAGCGTTGAAGACGGCCGACCTGATGGTCATCTTCACTCGCTTCCGCAATCTGCCCGACGACCAGATGAAGCACATCGTGGATTACGTTGAATCCGGCCGCCCGATCGTCGGACTGCGAACCGCCACGCACGCTTTCAACATCGGCGGGGCGTCCCAGTACAAGAAGTACACTTGGACGAGCAAAGAGTTCGACGGCGGCTTCGGCCGTCAAGTGCTCGGCGAAACCTGGATCAGCCACCACGGCAACCACGGCAAGGAAAGCACTCGCGGCCTGATCGCGAAGGGGCAGGAAGGGCACCCGATCCTCCGTGGCATCACCGATGGCGATGTGTGGGGACCGACCGATGTCTATGGCGTGAAGCTGCCGCTGCCTGGCGACAGCCAGCCGCTGGTCATAGGCCAAGTGCTGGTGGGCATGAAGCCGAACGATCCGCCGGTCGACGGGCCGAAGAACAACCCGATGATGCCGGTCGCCTGGACCAAGTCGTACAAGGGCGAGTCGGGCAAAGCGGCCCGCGTCTTCACGACCACCATGGGGTCGTCGACCGATTTCGCCACCGAAGGCACTCGCCGACTGCTGGTGAACGCGTGCTACTGGGCGATCGGTTTGGAGGAAAAGATCGCCGCCAAATCGAACGTCGAGCTGGTGGGGGAATTCAAGCCGCGGAACTTCAGTTTCAACGGCGCCGAAAAGGGCAAGAAGCCAGCCGACCTGCTGAAGTAATAGCGCCGCCGCACGCCCCGCGTTTCATGGAATCCAGGCCGCTGCCGAACTCGGCGGCGGCCTGGTCTTTTCACTCTGGAGCCTTGCCGATGCGACCCTGGATTTTGAGCGAAACGAACTACGGCCACACCAAGACGAATCGCTATGAAGTGGCCGTGTTGCCCTGCGGCGCCACCGAACCGCACAACCTGCACTTGCCCTACGGCACCGATGTGTTCGAGGGCACCACGGTTGGCGAAAAGATCTGTGAATACGCGCACCGCCAAGGCGCTAAGGTCGTGTTGCTGCCGACAATCCCGTACGGCACCGAAAGCAATTTGCGGGAATTTCCACTCGCCATGAACCTTCAGCCCACCACGCTCTTCCGAGTCATCCAGGACTTGGTCGAATCGCTCGCGCAAAGCGGCATTCGCAAAATCGTGTTGCTCAACAGCCACGGCGGCAACGACCTGAAACCGCTGCTGCGGGAGCTGTACGGCCGCACCCCGGCCCATGTCTTTCTCTGCAATTGGTACCAAGCGTTCAGCGACCGGTATCACGAGGTTTTCGAGCATCCCGACGACCACGCCGGCGAAATGGAAACCTCATTCGGGCTCGCCTATTTCCCGCACTTGGTGGCGAAGACGGCCGATGGCGGACTGGCCGCCGACGACGGCCGGCAAGCCAAAACGCGATTCGAGGCGATGAATCGCGGCTGGGTCGGACTCACGCGCCCCTGGCATTTGTTGACGACCAACAGCGGCTCGGGCTATCCGCACGCCGCCTCCGCCGACAAAGGCCGGAAAATGATGGAGATCCTGGTCGAGCGGCTCGGGACGTTCCTGGTCGAGCTGTCCCAGGCCGAAGTCACGGACTCGTTCCCGTACTAACGCCGTCTCAGGCCGATACGGCTCCGGCTCGTGTGACGAGGAAAACTCGCTACGGACGAACACGGAAAGACACGGAAGGAGCGGAAGGTATGGTCGACCACGTCATCCGCTTGATTCGCGCCATCCGCGGCATCCGTGTGATCCGTGGTGGGGACTTAGCGGATCGGTCACGCGGTCGGCGCCGAACGCATTACCGGAAGCCGCGGCGGCGTTGGTCGCTGTAACGGGCCAAGGCCGCTTCGATGATCGGCAGCGCGGTCGCGGCGCTTTGAAACTCCTCGACCTCGACCTGCTTGCCTTCCAAAGTCTTATAGTCTTGGAAGAAGCGCCGCAGCATGTGCAAACGATGCGGTTGCAATTCGGTCGCCTCCCGCACCTCGTGGTACTCGGGATCGTCGCAGGCCACCGCCAACACCTTGTGGTCCATTTTGCCGCTGTCGACCATCGTCATCAGCCCGATCGCCCGGGCGTCGACCATGGTGAGCGGCGCGAGCGGTTCCTGGCACAAAACGAGCACATCGAGCGGATCGGCGTCTTCAGCCAACGTTTGCGGAATGAATCCATAGTTGGCCGGATAGTAGACGGCGGAGAACAAAATGCGGTCCATCCGCAAGAGGCCCGTCAGCTTGTCCAGTTCGTATTTCACGCTCGACCCCGTCGGGATTTCCACGACCGCGGTGAATTCGAGGGGAAGGTTCCGTCCGGGAACCACGTCATGCCAAGCGTGCGTCATCGGTGCTGCTCCAAGCGGTATTCATCGAGGCATTCATGGGGCGATCATAGAGTTGTCCATAGAATTTTTCAATTTCAATACGCATACCCGTGCTCAGATGTAATACATCGCCTCGGATCGGCCGCGTGATCGTTCCAACAGGTCGGCGAAGGTGATTCTGGCGAGCGCTTCCCTGCGAGCCGCCTCGGCCTCGATCCAGGCATCGCGGAGCACGCGTTTCGCCGCCGCCCCGCCGGTGTCGTCGCCGCTCGCTAGGACCAAGCCAGCGTCCGTCCCGGGACCCTCGCCGCGTTCGCCTGCAACCGACTCGCCGCCTAGCCGGTCGCCACCCAGCCGGTCGCCGCTCACGCCTTCGATCATCGAGACCACCTCGCCCAGGCTGAGCGTCGCCGGATCGCGGGTGAGACGATAGCCACCGGCCGAACCGCGAGTGCTTTCGACCACGCCGGCGCTTTTTAGCTGGAGCAGAATCTGCACAAGGAACGGCGAGGGGATGCCCTGGCGGTCCGCGATCGTCCGGACCCGCACGGGCTCGCCCGAGCCATACTTGGCGGCGAGTTCCAGCACCGCCAAACAGGCGTACTCGGTCTTCGCGGATCGATTCACGCTGGCAAATCCTTGACGCTGGCAAATCCTTGTGGCCCTAACCGGCCCCAGGCCCGGCCGGCGGATCGATCGAATGCAAACCGCACTCGGTCTTCTTGAATCCGCTCCAACGACCCGCTCGCTCGTCTTCGCCAAACATCACCGACCGCGTGCAGGGCCAGCATCCAATGCTCGGGTAGCCTTGGTCATGCAGCGGGTTGTAGGGAATGTCGTGGTCCACGATCATTTTCCAGACCTGCTGCTTCGTCCAATTCGCTAAGGGACTGACCTTCACCAGGCCAAACTTGCGATCCCAGCCGACAATCGGGGCCTGGGCCCGATCGGGACTTTGATCCCGCCGAATCGCGCTCGCCCACGCGTGCATTCCCACCACGCTGCGCGTCAATACGGCCAGCTTCCGATCCCCGCAGCATTTGTCCGGATTCGACTTGTACACCGGGCCCCCATGGGCCGCTTCGTACTCCTCCACCGATTGCTCGGGCCGCCGCATCTCCACCGCGATGCCATACCGAGCCAACACGCGTTCCCGCAATTCCAACGTCTCCGCGAACTGGTAGCCGGTGTCCAAGTTGAAAATCGGCGTCGCCGGCGCCAGCTCGGCCAGCATGTGGATCAGCACCATCCCCTCCGGCCCAAACGCCGTCGCCATCGTGAACCGCGGCGCGTAACGCTCGACCGCCCACCGCAAAATCTCCTGCGGCGTCGCCGATTCAAGCTCCCCGCTCCACTTCGCCAACTCGGACTGTAACTCCGGCGTCCACACCAGTTGCTCGTCAGGCTCCGGTGAGATCACTCGCAAAACGGGCGTTTCCATGTGACTCCCTGAGACGCTCCCTGAGACGCTCCTCGACAGTTTCCGCGCAGCCGTGCCCCTCATCGGACACCTCCCACCCATTCGGCCTCGAATTCGGCCTTAAGTGCAGTCGCAATCATAACCATCATGATCATCTTGGTAAAGTATCGGCAGCGTTCGCTTAGGAATCGACTCGGGAATCGACTCGGGATCCGGCCGGTCGCCACCAACCAAG
>JBIKVL010000545.1:0-3987 GCA_044356875.1 Pirellulaceae bacterium
GTGGACCACTCCGTGGTCCAACGCGAATGTCCACCGACGATGCGGCAACCATTGGAAACGCAAGCCCGCGCGACTCACGCCGCTCCGCCAAAAAAACGGCCGGCCGCGAATCCGCGCACTCTCGTTGGCAATCACTTCTATTGCCAGCCATGCCTGTTCCTTGTAGAGGATGTGGTGGAAAGAAACTGTATATCGTCGACTCGCTCGCAAGCGACGCGGGGCGAACGGCGAACGACGAGGACAATCGCGATGAGGCAATTGCGTGGCAAATGGGCGGTGGTAACGGGCGCCGCTTCGGGCATCGGCCGAGCGATCGCACGACAACTCGCGGAAGAAGGCATGCATCTCTGGTTGATCGACCGCAACCCGAGCGCCTTGGAAGCGGTCGTCGCCGAGTGCGGGGAGTTCGACATCCAGATCGAGTCGCGTGTCGTGGACCTCAGCGTGCCCGAGGAGATCGAGGAACTCGCCGCCGAACTGCTGGACGCCGCCACGCCCCTCGATTTGCTCGTTAACAACGCGGGCGTCGCTTACTACGGGCCGACAGCGGCGATGGAGGACGACGCCTGGAACCAGTTGATGGCGGTCAATCTGCAGGCGCCACTCCTGTTGACGCGACGACTGTTGCCACGACTGCTAGAGCAATCCGAGGCGCACGTGTTGAATGTGGCCAGCATTCTCGGGCTTGTCGCCCATCGCAAGGCATGCGCCTACCACGTTTCCAAGTACGCGATGGTTGGGTTCAGCGAAGCGCTGCGCGCTGAGTTCACGCGGGCGGGGCTTGGGGTCACTGTGCTATGCCCCGGCTTCGTGACGACCCGGCTATTCGATCGCGGCATGGTGGGCAAAAGCGAGAACGCGTTCAAACCGCCACCAGCTTGGTTGTGCGCGACTCCGGAGAAAGTCGCTTCGAAAGCGATTCGCGGGATCAAACGCAATCGCCGCATGGTCTTGGTCACGCCGCTCGCCCACCTGCTTTTCACCTTCAAACGGCTCTTCCCAGGATTGCTCGACTGGCTGCAAACGCGACGTTCCCGCCGCCGCCATCAAGACAACCGCCATCAAGACAATACGGGCCGCACGACCTTGCCCGAAACATCGGTCAAGCGGCGTTCGAGGCCGTTGTAGTAAAACGTCAGGCGTTCGTGGTCGAGCCCCAACAGATGCAAGATCGTGGCATAGAAATCTTGCACCGTGATCACGTTTTCCACCGCCTTGTAGCCGAAGTCGTCGGTCTGGCCATAGCTGAACGGCGCCTTGACGCCGGCGCCGGCGAGCCACGCCGTAAAGCCCTCGGGGTTGTGATCGCGACCGCTCGCCCCTTTCTGAAACGTCGGCATCCGGCCGAACTCGGTACACCAGACCACCAGCGTGTCCTTCAGCAAGCCGCGTTGCTTTAGGTCGCGGATCAGAGCGGCGGTCGGCTGATCAAACACCGGACCATGCACGCTGTACTGCTTCTCGATCGCCTTGTGTCCGTCCCAGTTGCTCACCCCTTCGCCACCCGTCTGATAGGCGCCGTTGAAGAGCTGAATGAACCGCACGCCCTGTTCGAGCAACCGGCGAGCCAGCAGGCAGTTGCGAGCATAGGCCGCTTTCAACGGGTTGCCCGCATCGTCGGCGCCGTACATCGCCAGCGTCGCTGCGGTCTCCGTCGAGAGATCGCGAACCGAGGGAATGCTGAGCTGCATGCGGGCCGCCAATTCGTAACTGGAAATGCGGGCCGCCAGTTCGCTGTCGCCGGGAAACCGCTCCAGGTGCCGATCGTTGAGACGCCGGAGATAATCGCGCGTCCCCGCGTCGCGGGCCGCCGCGATCGATGCGGGCCGATCCAAATTGCGGATCGGCAACGACGCGTTGAAATCGGTCCCTTGGAACGCGGCGGGCAAGAAGCCGGGTCCCCAGTTGTTCACCGAATTCTGCGGCGTTCCCCGCGGATCGGGAATCGCGACGTACGCCGGCAGATTCTCGTTTTCCGTCCCCATGGCGTACGACACCCACGCGCCGGCGCTCGGGAAGCCGTCGAGCGTAAAGCCGGTCGACATGTAGTTCTCGCCCGGCCCGTGAGTGTTCGTCTTGCCCTTCAAAGAGTGCAGGAAACAGATGTCGTCGGCCAGTTCGCCCAACTGCGGTACCAGTTCGGAGATCATCTTTCCGCACTCGCCACGCGGCCGGAACTTCCAAGGGCTGCGAGTGACATTACCCTGTTCGCCTTGAAAGGTCACCAGCTTCTCGGCGCCAGGCAACGGCTGCCCATGACGCGCTTCCAATTCCGGCTTGTAGTCGAACGTGTCGACATGGCTGCAAGCGCCCGAGCAGAAGATCACTACCACGCGCTTGGCGGCGGCCGGAAAATGCGATGGACGGGCCGCGAACGGTCGAGCGGCATCGATCGAGGGCCGAAGCGGACGCTTGCCACTCACCGTCCCCGCCTCTTCGCCGCGCGCCATGGTGCGTTCGCCCAGCAAGGCACGTTCGCCCAACAAGCCACGATCACCGAGCAACCCCTGCTCGCCCAACAGCGCCGCCAACGCGATGCCACTCAAGCCGGTAGCCGTATGGCCGAGGAATTCGCGGCGTCGCAACAGGTGCCCGCCCGCAATCGCGTTCGCCTGCACCTTCCCGATCGTCTTCGAATTCGCGTTCGCCTTCGAATTCCCGATCGTCTTCGAATTCGCGTTCGCCTTCGAATTCGCGTTCGCTTGCGTGCTCATGGTCGCGGTTCCGTCAGGGAATGAAGACAAATTCGTTGCTGTTGAGCATCGCGCGGCAAAACGACTCCCAGCCCGCCTCCGTGACGAACGCCAACGCCTCCGCCGTTTCCTCGGGGTCGGGAGCGCGGCCGAAGCACAACGCGTAAGCTCGAGCGACCATTCGCGGCGGATCGTCGCCACACTCGCGTTTGAGCCGCGCGGACAACAGTTCGCACTGTTGCAGAATGAATGGACTGTTCAGCAGGTTCAGCGCCTGCAGTGGCGTCGTCGACCGGCCACGGCGCGGCACCGAGGTCGCGGCATCGGGACAATCGAAGATCCCGAACACCGATTCCTTCTCGAGCCGCACCTTGTTCATGTAGACCATGCGCCGCCAATCCGCCGGCCCATACTGTTTCTTCGGAAAGTAGTGCCGCACGTTTTCGAGCTCGACTTCAAAGCCGCTGAATCCCGGACCGTGCATCCGCCGATCGAGAGCGCCCGTCACCGACAAAATCGAATCGCGGATCGCCTCCGCTTCGAGCCGACGGGGCGGAAAACGCCACCAAGTCTCCGTGGCTCCGTCCGCCGCCAGCGCTTCGGGCCGCGGCCGGCCACTCTGCTGGAACGTAAACGAATTCAGAATGAGCCGGTGCAAATGCTTGAGCGACCAGCCACTGTCCACCAGTTCCGCTGCCAGCCAATCGAGCAGTTCGGGATGGGATGGCCGAGCGCCCGCCATGCCGAAATCGCTCGGGGTCGACACTAGCCCCTGACCAAAGTGGAACTGCCACACCCGATTCACCGCGACCCGCGCGGTTAGCGGGTTGTCCTTCGACCCGACCCAGCGTGCCAACGCGAGTCGCCGTTCGGCTTCCGGCGTGGCTTCGCTGATCTTCAACGAACCGAGCACGGCGACCGTGTTCGGCGCGACCGCCTCCCGAGGCTGGCTCGGCTCGCCGCGAAACAACCGAAACGTCGGCCCGGGTTGCTGGAACACGCCCGCATACGCCACCTCGTCGGTTCGCTGGGCGGCGAGCTTCGCTTCGAGGGCCCGCAATTCGTCGATGGACCGCCGCGTGGAAGCGGCTTGATCCGCGGAGAGACCTTCCAGGCTGTAGTCGATCGGCGCTGCCTCCTGCCCCAGTGGTTGGCGGTCATCCGATGACGCGACCACCTGCCACTGGTTTTCTTCGACGGCCACCTCGATGCGATACCGAGTGGGCAGGCGATCGACCAGCTTACCCTCGCCGTCCCGGCCCCACAGCATCCGGTCGATACGCGTCACCGCCGG
>JBIKVL010000017.1:0-13928 GCA_044356875.1 Pirellulaceae bacterium
TCGCTGATCGCGCTGATGGCGATCGGCGGCGTCTATAGCGCGCTGTCGATCCCGATCGACGCGGTGCCGGACATGACGAACGTCCAGGTCCAGGTGGTCAGCGAGGCGCCTGGTCTTTCGCCGCTGGAAGTCGAACAGTTCGTGACGTACCCGGTCGAGTCGGTAATGGGCGGCATGCCGAATGTCGAAGAGGTCCGCAGCGTCACGAAGTTCGGCCTATCGCTGGTGACGATCGTGTTCCGCGAGGGCACCGACATCATGCGGGCCCGGCAGTTGGTTGGTGAACGGCTGACCGAGGCCCGCAACCGGGTCGAGGGATACGGTTCGCCGGAACTGGGCGTGCTGGCGACGGCGCTCGGCGAGGTATTGCAGTTCGAAGTGCGGAGCAGCAACCACACGCCGATGGAATTGCGGTCGCTGTTGGAATGGGAAATCGCGCCGCGCCTGCGGCAGGTTTCGGGCGTCACCGAGATCAATTCGCACGGCGGCTTCTACAAGTCGTTCGAGGTTCGCGTCGACCCTAATCGGCTGACCGGGGAAGGCGTGGCGTTGCACGAGGTGATCGACGCCGTCACGAAGAACAACGCGAACGCGGGCGGCGGCTATATCGTGCACGAGGGCGAGCAGAGGTTCATTCGCGGGCAGGCGCTGCTGGCGAACATCGCCGACATCGAGAACACCGTGGTCCGGGCCGCGACCGATGACGCTCCGATCTTGGTGAAAGACGTGGCGACCGTCGAGATCGCGCCGCTGGTGCGGCAAGGAGCGGCGACCCGGGGCGGCCGCGGCGAGGTCGTCACCGGCATGGTGATGATGACGCTCGGGGAAAACTCGCGGACCGTGGTCGAACGCGCGAAAGAGCGGCTGGAATTACTCCGCGGCTCCAGCGTCCTTCCACCCGGAGTGGAAATCGAAATCCTGTACGACCGCGCCGAGCTGATTGGCCGGACGCTGCATACGGTGGTGAAAAACCTGATCGAGGGCGGCGTGCTGGTGATCGTGGTGCTGTTGCTGCTGTTGGGCAGCGTCCGCGCTGGCCTCGTGGTCGCACTCGCGATTCCGCTGTCGATGATGTTCGCCACGAACATCATGCTCGCCACCGGGATTTCCGCGAGCTTAATGAGCCTTGGGGCGATCGACTTCGGGCTGATTGTCGACAGCTCGGTGATCATGATCGAAAATTGCATCCGCCGCATCGCGCACCACTCGAAGGGCCTGACCCACATGCAGGTGATTCGCGACGCGGCGATCGAGGTGCGCAAGCCGACGATGTTCGGCGAGCTGATCATCGCGGTGGTTTACCTGCCGATCCTGACGCTGCAGGGCACCGAGGGCAAACTGTTCCGACCGATGGCGTTGACGGTGCTCTTCGCGCTCTTGGGCTCGCTTGTTTTGTCGCTGACGCTGATGCCGGTGCTGGCCTACATGGCGTTGCCGAAGAAGATGGAAGAGAAGGATGTTTGGCTGTTGCGGGTCGTGAAATGGTTCTATCGGCCATGCGTGGATGTGGTAATTGCCCATCCCGTGATGACGGCCATCAGCGCCGTGCTGGTGGTGGTGTTGAGCCTGCCGATTGGAGCCCGTCTGGGCGCTGAGTTCATGCCGCGGCTCGACGAGGGCGACATTCTGATTGAAATGGTGCGGCTGCCCAGCGCGACGCTCGAGGATTCCGTCACAATGTCCACGCGAGTGGAAAAGCTGCTGATGGAATTCGCCGAAGTGCGGACGGTGTTCTGCAAGACGGGACGGCCTGAGATCGCCAACGATGTGATGGGGGTCCAGCAAACGGACGTCTGGGTGATGCTGAAGCCGGTCGACCAGTGGCCCAAGAAGAAGAGCCGCGACGAATTGATCGAGGAAATGTCGGTGGTGCTCAACGGCAGCATTCCCGGCGCTGGCTTTGGCTTCACGCAACCGATCGAAATGCGGGTGGATGAATTGGTGGCGGGCGTGAAGGCTGATGTGGCGGTGCTGATTTACGGCGACGACCTGACGAAGCTCGGCGTGTTGGGGAAGGACATCGAGCGTCTGTTGCGGCAGATTCCCGGTGCGGGCGACGTGAAGGCCGACTACCAAGCCAATTCGCCCACGATGTCGGTGAAGGTTCGCCAGCAGCAACTCGCCCGCTACGGGATCAGCGCTCAGGATGTGATGGACACGGTGGCGGCGGCGGGGGGCATCCCAGCCGGTTACGTCTTCGAAGGCCGGGCGCGATATCCGATTTTGGTTCGCTTCCCGCAGGCGTGGCGCCAGGACCCGGACAAAATCCGCCAGTTGCCTGTGCATTCGCCAGCGGGGACTCTGGTGCCGCTGGGCGAGTTGGCCGACGTGTTGCTGGAGGAAACGCCGCCCAGCATCGAGCATGAAGCGAACCGCCGCCGCACGTTCGTCCAGTGCAATGTGCGTGGAAGGGACGTCGCCAGCTTCGTAACCGAGGCGCAGCGTCGAGTCGCCCGGGATATTCAGATCCCGCTCGGCTATGAAATCCAGTGGGGCGGGGATTTCGAGAATCTGCAGTCGGCCAGTCTGCGGCTGGCGATTATCACGCCGGTCGTGCTGCTGTTGATTTGGCTGTTGCTCTACACCAGTTTGCGTTCGCTGCGGCTGGCCGCGTTGATTTTCCTGGCGGTGCCGATCGCGGCGTCCGGTGGCGTATTCGCCCTGTATTTGCGAGACATGCCGTTCAGTATTTCGGCGGGCGTCGGCTTCATCGCGCTGTTCGGGGTCGCCGTGCTGAACGGGTTGGTGTGGGTCAGCGGCGCCGAGCATCTCCGCGAGGACGGCGTGGCGCCACGAGAGGCGGCCCATGAGACGGCGCTGGTGCGAATTCGCCCGGTGCTCATGACAGCGCTGGTTGCAAGCTTGGGCTTCTTGCCGATGGCCTTGTCGACGACGGCCGGGGCGGAGATTCAGCGGCCGTTGGCTTCCGTGGTGATTGGCGGCCTGATCACTTCGACACTGCTGACCGCGTTGGTCGTGCCCGCGATCTATCCCTGGTTCGCGCCGCCGCTGAAACGCGAGGACGAACTCGGCGAGGAAGTCTAGCGGCCGACGCGGCCCATGAGTCGAATGGGTCGAATGAGTCGAATGGGTTGGAGGGCGAGGCTGCTGCGGAGGAGAGCGGCGTTTTGGACGTGCACGATGCAGGGGACGCCTACGACGCCGCAGGAATCAGCGACGCGGTGGGGACTGGCGACGCAGCGGGGACCAGCGGCGCGGCTGGAGCCAGCGGCGGAGCAGGGATTAGCGATTCATCGCATGTGGAAACGAAGTCACCGTTGTTCAATTGCTTGCCGCTCGACGTCTACCTGGACTGGCTGGCGAGCAACATTGTCAATGCGGTGGATTGCGACCCCGAGTTGGAAACGCCCGCGTTGAGGATGCCGAAGCAGTTGCCGGAAGCTTGGCTCCGCTACGGCTTGAATGCGGCGAACTGGAAAGAGGCGGTGCGGACGATTTCGCGTCGGTTCCGCTGGTTAGAGCGGACCGCTTCTGCGATGCGCCGCGACTGTCGGCGCTTCGTGGCGGATTCGAGTCCGCCGGCTGGGTAGCCGGGCGGGCACTTGGGACCGAGACCTCGTGGAGTCAATGCCCGGTCGCACGGTACGCGGCCCGTAGCCGCCATCGACTGATCCTCGAATACCCCTCAAAAAAGCTGTCGCTGAACAACTCAGCGATTTGCTGCGCGCGTAGAGGCTTCGGAAACGCAAAACCTCGCACGCTACCCCGTCTACAGAGTGGGCGAGTGTGAGTTTGGGCAAAATCTTAGCGTGTTGGAGTCCGCTCTCTCCTCCGAGTGGCGTTGGTGTCAGGTTGAAAGCCACTGCTGGACGCTCGAACGCATCCCCGAGACACGTGAACTCCGTACGTAATGGGGTCTCGACGGGGGCGGCGTCGGGCCAAGCCTGAATCAAAAATAGACTGTCTCTTTTGGATGGCGATTTCGCCGGCGGGCGACTCGCGGGCGGTTTCTGGCATCGGCGGCTTGGGATGCGAAGTTCGCAACCTTATGGCCTGTAGGAGTTTTGTCCCGGTCCATTCGCTACTCTTCGTCGCGTTGGAGGCGGGGTGAACGCCAATGCCGTTCAATTAGCGTTAAGTCACCGTTGCTCTGAAGCTTTCGTCTGCTGAAACAGGGAGGGTCAAAGGCACTCGGATTCACCACAAGTTAAGGACGGTTGTACCTGTTGGCTGAAGGCCAACCTCAACCCATTGTGTCGCCTTCAAAGGGCCCATTTTGCGGCAATTCGTGGAATCTCGCCAATCCCCGCCCATTGGCGATGGTGAGGTTGGCTTTCAGCCAACCAATTGTGATGGGGCGGTCAACCTTCCCAGGGCGTTGCCCTAGGCTACGGTAAGATTGGCCTTCGGCCAAAGAATCGGCAATAATTGACCGCCCGTGAAAACGTGCCGTAGCACTGTTGACGATTGGGTTCCAACCGCCCCGCAAAACCGCGACGCAACCTTCAATCCCACAATTGTTTACGGAATACTGAACGGTATTGGGTTCGACGCCACCGTTGGCCGCTCAAATGCCGTCTGCCACTCCCAGCAGGTTTATCGACCAAACCGGGTCACGAACGCTCACCGGGAAACCGCTCGCCCGAGCGGACAATCTGCAAGAGACAGTCTATTGCTCCTTTCGAAGCGGGCTGGCCGCCAGACCGCAGCCTACCCCACCGATGAAGTATCCTCTACGGCGATGCGCTAACTTCCGCAATGCATCCATCCGCCCCAAGCCACCCCCTTTACCCCGATCGGACCTCGCCCCTGTTGGCTTTCCTCTCATCGAGCGATTCAACAAACTGCCATGTCACCCTCCCAACGACGGCGAAAACCCTGACGTCCGTCCGTCAACGGCGGTCTGCGTGCGCTCTCTGGATACGTGCATCCGCGCACCCCTGACTCCCCCGCCCACCCCCGACTCGGCCGAAAAAATCTCTTGACCATCTTCGGTCAAGTTTTTAATCTCCCCGCACTTTCGAGCCGACTCGAGGATCGATGGTTTGGAGTTCACCGGGGACGCGACGTTTCTGGTTAGCCCATTCCATAGCGTGGCCCGCTGACAGCATGGAGGTTGTCGGTCGTTCGCGTGATCTTGTGCGGCGGTTCGGCGGATCGCGGCCCTGCGCAGGATGCGCTACGCCGCTCACCCGACCAATCGCTCCCGGAACCGCGTTATCCTCCCCCCCTGGGATTCGCGCTTCCGGGGGCTTTTTTTGTTTCCCAAGCTCGCACTCGCACTCGTCGAAAGATTTCTCGCTCCATCTCGCTTTTTTCATCGTCGTCGGGGCGACTCGGTATACTGTTCCGCAGGGCTTTCCGCTCGGGCACCCGCCGACTCTCGTCTCGTGGTGAGAAACGGACTAGCCACGGGCTGCCGGAAGCCCATCGTCCATGCCGCCGTCCATGTCGCCGTCCATGCCGCGTGAAATAGGGAACAGCCCACCATGGCCCCATTCCATGAGTCACTGCGTGTTCGCTCGCCCATCGTGACGCTGACGTGGCTGCTCTCGACGACCCTCGCCACCTGCGCGGTTGTCGCCGGCAGCGAACCGCCACCCGCCGCCGCGACCCAGCCCGCCGCCGCGAATCCCCCCAACGACGCGCGGATCGCGAAACTCATCCGCGACCTGGCGGCCGACCAATTCATCGTGCGGGAGCGCGCCCAAGTGGAACTCGAAGGGATCGGGGTGGCGGCTTTCGACGCGCTTGACGAGGTCCGCGACAGCGAAGATGTCGAACTGGCGATGCGGGTGCGGTATCTGCTAAGAGTGCAAACGTCGGCTTGGATCCAAGAGGATGATCCGTCCGAGGTCCGGGGCGTGTTGAAGCGGTACGGAGAGCTGAACGAGACCGATCGGCGAACGCAGATGGAGCGGTTGGCGGCTTACGGACACTCGCATGCACTCGCCGCTCTATGCCGTCTAGCCCGCTTCGAGCCCTCGCCTGTGTTGTCGAAACAGGCGGCGTTGTTCGTGATGGGAGCTCCGATAGCGGCGTCAGTGGAAGCCCGGGCCGCTTTGCAGGCGACGATCGATCGCGCGATGGGAAACAGCCGACGGCCGGCGGCCACCTGGCTGCGGCAATACGGCCAGACGTTGGTTGCTCCTGATTCGCAGATCGACAAGATGGTCGCCGGATGGCGCCTTACCCTGGCAGCCGAATCGCGCGAATTGGCAAGTGGCACGCTTCGCGGCGGCTATCCGGCGACCAACGCCGCGATTGTGCGCGATTTGCATCGCTGGCAGTTCGACTACCTAAGCGGCGTGAAACGCGATGCGGACGCTTCGGCGGTGGCGACCGAGTTGCTCGGGGCGGTCACGGGCACCGCCGGCGAACTCGCCGACCTCGTGATTTGGCTTGCCGAGCGTCGGTTGTGGACGCACATCGAAACGCTGGCGACTCGATTCGAAAACGAGTTCTCCCGTTCCGCCCCGCTGGCATATCGCCGCGCGGAGGGGCGGATCCGACAGGGCGATCTGGAAGGGGCCGAACGGTTCGCGGCGGAGGCGTTCGACTTGTCGCCCGACTCGGCGAAACACCTGGAAATGGGGCTCGAACTCCGTGACCGCGGGTTGGTCGATTGGGCCGAGCGGGAGTTCCGCAAGGTGCTCACGCAGTCGCAGCTGGGCGAGACCGAGGACTTGACCGCGCGACATCGCATGGCCGAAATGTTCTACGACCACGATCGTCCGCTCGACGCCGCCAAGATCTGGCGCGAACTGTGCGACAAGCTGGACAATGACGAGGCGGTACGGGAACGGTTCGGCGAGCGGCGTCAATTCTTTCGTTCCCGAATGCACTTCTTTTACGCGAAACAACATCTGGCGGCCGGCGAAATCGCCCAAGCCCGCGAGCAACTCGACCAAGGCATCCGCCACGATCCGCATGACGCCGACGTGCTGATCGCCATGCATCGCCTGCCAAACTCGGACGATGCCTGGCGGCAACGCACCAAAACGCTCGTCGCCGAATGCGCGACCTATTTTCTGACCCTCGTGCAACGCTGGGAATTGATCCTGCCGCAAGTGGAAGCCAGCGAGGAAGCGGTCGAAAACCTCGCGAATAGCTGCAACCAATACGCGTGGCTTGTCGGCAACACGGGCGGCGATGTCGAGATGGCGGTCAAGATGAGCTTACGGTCCGTCGAACTCATGCCTAAATCGGCCAGTTACCTCGATACGCTCGCCCATTGTTACTTCGCCAAAGGCGATTACGAAAACGCCGTCAAGCACCAAACGCTGGCGGTGAAACGCGAACCGCACACCAAGCAGTTGGAACGGCAATTGATCCAGTTCCGCAAAGCACTCGAAGAGCAGCGGAAAGGGCCGCAACCATGAGCGCGCCAGAGCCGGCGTTCGCTCCCGAATCGCTCCACGATGCCGTCCCTGTCGTCGACGAACCAGGCCTTTGGCCGCGTCGAGTCGCTCCACGCGATCCGGTCGGAGACTGGGTGATGCTCGGCTTGAGCACGCTGGTTGTTGGGCTGTCGTTTTTGATGAGTACGCAGGGTTCGACCCAAGTTTTGTTTCCCGGCACGAACCAACCGCTGCCGGAGACCTGCAGCTTTCGCCGTTGGACCGGCCGCGACTGCCCTGGATGCGGCATGACGCGGGCATTCATCAGCATCGCGCATGGCGACTTCGCCGCCGCTTGGCGGTTCAACCCAGCGAGTCTGTACTTCTACCCGCTGGTGCTGTCGCAACTGCCGTTTCGGACGTGGCAACTCTGGCGATACCGCCGCGGCTTGCCGCCCGTGTTCACGAGCTCCTGGGGCTTCGCGCCGGCGATTCTGTTGATGGTCGTCGTGCTCGGCCAATGGTTTTGGCGGAACCTCGCCGAACTCTGGGCGACCTTCGCCTAAGGGACTCCGCCCGCGTTTCCCAACAACTCGTTTACCGCCAAGCCGTTCAATTTTCCGTAAACAATTGCGGGATAGAAGGTTGCATCGCGGTTTCGCGGGGCGGTTGGAACCCAAGCGTCACCAGTGCTACAGCACGTTTTCACGGGCGGTCAATCGTTGCCGATTCTTTGGCCGAAGGCCAAACTCAACGTAGCCTGGGGCAACGCCCTAGGACGGTTGACCGCCACAACGCAATTAGTTGGCTGAAAGCCAACCTCACCATCGCCAATGGGAGGGATTGGCGAGATTCCACGAATTGCCGCAAATAGGGCCCTTTTGAAGCGACAAAATGGGTTGAGGTTGGCCTTCAGCCAACAGGTACAACCGTCCTTACCTTGGGGTGAATCCGAGTGTCTTTATCCCTCTTCGTTTCAGCAGACGCACGCTTCAGAGCAACAGGGACTTAACGCTAATTGAACGGTATTGGCGGTAAACGAAGGAAAAGGAGTTAGTTAGGGTTTGGCGGCCGGTTTGGCGGCCGGTTTGGGCCCCGGCTTAGGATCGAGATGGGCATCGAGGTCGGCGGCCGAGACGGTCGATTCCAAACCGCCGGCGGGCACGTCGGCTTTCGCGATCCAGGCGAGGGCGTTCAGGATCGTTTTGCGGAAATCGGCGTTGCCCCAGTTGTCGTGGAAGTGGCCACCGGTGAAACCGAAGCCGCGACCGCCATCCGGCCGTTCCACGGCCCACAACATCGCCTCGGCTCGTCCTTTCGCCGCTTGAATGTGCGGATAGGGGCCACGCGGATAAACATAGGGACCGTCCCGCACCTGGTCGGAGGGCGTGGCGACAAGGATCGGCGTGAATTTCAGCCCCTCGATGTCCGTTCGTTCGTTGCCGGCGATGCCAGCGACGAATCGCATGTTGAAATACCATTCGTCCTTGACCTGGAACGGTTTGACTCCGCGGGTGATCGGGTGGTCGGGCAACGCCGCGAAACGCGGTTCCCAGATCGGATTGCAAGAAAACATGTGTTCATAGTGGCCACCGATCCAGCGTTTGAATTCGGCGCCGGCTTGGTCGGCGACGATTTCCACACCGTAGTGCATGAAGCCGAGTCCGACGCCTTTCTTCGCCCATCCATCGACGATCGCCTTGCGGCGGCCGTTTTCCTTCACCACCTCATGGTTGCCGCCACCATCCATATAAAAGACGACGGCCGCCGCGTCGTCGAACACCTTTTCATCGGCGGGCCAGCCATTCAAGCAATACTCGACGCGTAGCCCCGGATAGCCGCGCAGGCATTTCGCCAAGAGCTGAACGCCCGCGTTGAATTCGTGCATCCGCGGCGGATGCGACGGGCGGCCAGCCACCAACACCACCTTGGGCGGTTCCGCCGCGACCGTCGCCACCGCCCGCCATGCCATGGCCAACGCGAAGACGTACAGGAGTCCACGCGACACAAGCCGACTGCCGATTTGTCGCCACGATTCGAAATCGCGCGAGCCGAGCCAGCGGTCCGTTCGCCCCGACAGGCGCGGATCGATAGGGAAAAAAGACGCGGTCATGGAAACAATTCCTTACGGAGACGAGATATTTAAAAAACGATCGCGACGGGAAAAGGGAACAGGAAACAGGAGACAGGAAACGGGACAATTGGCTCGAACACCATCGCGTCGCCACGGCGGCCTCACGGGGCGAAGGCCCGCGTGGCTGCTTCGTAGACGTCCTTGATCGGCACGTTCTGTTGCGTGGCGACTTGGCGGCAAGATTCAAACTCGGGTGAAAAGCTCACCGTTCCATCGGGCAATGTGGCGAGCTTTCCGAGAATCGGCCCGAACGATGTCGTCACCGTGTGAGGCTGGCGTTCGAGCTTGTGGCGGCTGACGAGCCAGCGGCGGATGCCCAGCGTTTTCGTTTCGCGGAAGATGATCTTTTCCAGCTTCGCCAGCGTGTCGGCCGTGCTCAACACGGTCAGCGTGACGCCGGGACGGTTCTTTTTCATTTGAATCGCCGTGTTGTAAACGTCGAGCGCGCCGGCTTCGAAGAGCAGCGAAGACGTGTGGCCGATCACTTCGCCGCTCACATCGTCAAGGTTGGTTTCCAGCACCCAGATTTGGTCGGACGAAGCGGGATCGGCGGCCGAGCCGACGATGAGGCGAAGTAGGTTCGCCTGTTCGGAGAAATCCTTGTCGCCCGCACCCAGCCCAATCGCCTCCATGGTCATCGGTGGCAGAGTGCCGAAGGCGTCGGCCACAGTCGCGACGATCGCCGCGCCGGTGGGCGTGGTGAGTTCCGCCGCGACCCAGCTGGGAGCGAGCGGAACGCCCTTGAGCAGTTGGGCGGTGGCGGGCGCCGGCACGCTCACGCGGCCATGTTCGATCTGGATATAGCCGCTGCCGGTGGGCACCGGCGAACAGACGATGCGGTCGACGCCAAGCAGCGTGAGGCCGACGGCGCTGCCCACGATATCCGCGATCGAATCGACGGCGCCCACCTCGTGAAAATGGACTTTGCGGAGCGTCGTGCCGTGGACGGCCGCCTCCGCCTCGCCGAGTCGCGTGAAGATGCGTTTCGCGAGATCCTTTTGCGGGGCGGTCAGCACGGTGCTGGCATCGATCCGTTCGGTGATGTGGTGCAGGTGTCGATGCGCCTTCTCGGGCTCGTGTTCCACCTTCACTTTCAGGCCGCGAAACCCGTGCCGCTTGACCTCGGTCGCGACCAGTTTGACGGGTGTCAACCCGAGCGAATCGATTCCGGCCTGCATGGCGGCAAGGTCAACGCCGGCGTCGACAAGCGCACCCAAAGTCATGTCCCCGCTGATGCCGCTTACACAGTCGAAATACGCGATCTTCATGAATGCTCCTCGGTGCCCGGGCAAACGGGTCGGCGACAGCCGCCCTCGAAATGTCATTTTGAGCCGATCCGAGTCCGTCGACTAGTCCGTCGCGAGTCTTCGGCGAACGCGGGTCGCGAGCCTCGCACGGGGCGCGTGACGAACACGGAACCCGCGCGGGACGCGAACGTCGGCCGGTGTCCCTGATTGCGAGCCGCCGAGGGCTTTGGGTATGCTGCCGCCCCGTTGCCGGGCAGCTGCGCCCGGTCTATAGAAAAGCACCCTGCTGGCGGGTGAGCGCGGTTGTTCGCGCCCGATGTTACCGCCGCTTCGTTTCTGGAGAATTCCGACATGGCCTATTCACTGCCCGCCCTGCCGTACGCCTACAACGCCCTGGAACCGCACATCGATGCGCGGACCATGGAAATCCACCACACGAAGCACCACCAGGCGTACATCACCAACGTCAACAACGCCATCGCGGGCACGGACTTGGAGCAGAAGTCGGTCGAGGAGCTGATCGCTAACTTGGCGGCCGTGCCCGAAAACATCCGCGGCGTGGTGCGAAACAACGGCGGCGGACACGCCAATCATTCGCTCTTCTGGACCGTGATCGGTCCCAACGCCGGCGGCGAGCCAACGGGCGAACTGGCGGCGAAGATCGCGAGCGACTTGGGCGGATTCGCGAAGTTCAAAGAGGATTTCGCGAAGGCCGCGATGACCCGCTTTGGCAGCGGCTGGGCCTGGCTCAGCGTGTCGGGCGGCAAGTTGATCGTCGAGAGCTCGCCGAACCAAGACAGCCCAATCATGGAAGGCCGCACGCCGATCCTGGGACTGGACGTGTGGGAACACGCGTACTACCTGCTCTACCAAAACCGCCGCGCGGACTATGTCGGCGCGTTTTGGAGCCTCGTGAACTGGAACGAAGTCTCACGTCGGTTCGCGGCCGCCAAGTAATAGGGCGACTCTGGCTCCCTGCGACCATCGCCCCGCCGCCACTAGCCACTAGCCACTAGCCACTAGAAACTAGAAACTAGTGCCGAATTTCACCAGGGATAGGCGGAAAAGCCGTTTCCCCGCAGGCCTCGGTCGCCTGTGGGGACCCCTAAATCGTAGAGTTGACGGGAATGGAAGCCGCCTTGGAACTTTGGATACCGTTCCCAGGCGGGTGCGGGACGGAGCGGCATTTTCACCGCAGGCACGCCGGTTGTCGGAGCGTTCGGAATCGGTGTGCCGGGAACGGGTGGAAGCCCGGAAGGTTCCGCGATTTCGGGTACGCGAGTCGCCGGTGAATTGGCTGGTGAATCAGTCTGTGAATTGGCCGGTCCACGCATCAGGGGCGCGGACATCTCGGCCGGTTCCGGACGGGCGTCCGTCTTCGGTGGGCGGACGAATCGGCCTCGTCGACTCGACGCTTCGGCGTTCATTCCCAGCCCGAACACGCTCGCGAAGGCCGCTGCCACCCCGGCCGCAACAACGGCAACTGCGGCGACGCGTGGACAGCGCGGATACTGGCGTTTCACGGTCTTCATCCTCGCGACGTGCGTCGTAGCGTTTTGAGTCATAGCGATTCCTTTCACGGCGCGATCCCGCCGCTCGGTTTCTTCGGCGAAATGCGGCCGTCATCGATTGCGTGGCGGCCTCACAGCGAATCGCGGATCTGCCGCCAACTCCAGGCCATGATTTCGTAAAAACCCCAAAAAACGATCGCGGTTTCGAGCAAGACTATGACCGTGATGGCGGCCTTGAGCGGCTTGGTGAAAGCGCGGCTAGTCCAGAGTATCGGCAGACCGAGGAACAGAGTCACGAAAAACAACATGCCGAGCACAAACCATGCCTGATCGATCCAGCGGTTGCCCGCGTCGTGATCCTTTTCCCCCGTCGAACCGGTGCCGTCCCGATCCTCATCAGCAGACGGCGTTCCTGGCGTCCCTGGCGTTCGCGGCGCCATCGTCGCCTCCCAAACCGACTCGTGGACTTCGGCCTGGATTAACCGCCTCGGTCCCGCCATGCCGCCCCGTGAAGTGTCGTGCGCTACGTTAGCGTCCTCCGCCTCTCTTGCTCTCTTCGCTTCCTTAACATCACTGGCGTCGTTCCCATCGCTTGGGAGAGGAGCTTGTTGACCCGCGTGAGGTGCCGTGACGCGGTCAGTGGAGGCGGGCTCGAAGGGACGTGTCATAGCGGTAGACTGCCTGCTCGGGACTTGCCGGCTTCAGCGGATCGCGGTCGCCGGAGCGACACGCCGATGGTTTTAACGTTTCGGCCCCGACGGTCCAACAGCGCGAATTGCAGGTCGCGGTATACGCAACGTCGCTGGCGCTTTGCCACGCTTATCCGCAAATCTCTCACCGTCAACATCCTCTGTACCCACGCTTCGCTTCGCTTCGGAATAATCCATCCAAAGCGAAAGGATAGGTCACGTTGCGGTGGTCCCCTTTTCGATGTCGATGGGCGAAAGCGGCACCGGGCGCCTCGCAGTGGCTCCCAATTCGATGATCGTTGCCACACGCCAATGCCATGGTAATGCGTCTCCTCACCGCTTGACTGCTTGACCTCCCGTCCGCTTGGCCTCCCGTCCGCTTGGCCTCCGCCGGGCCGCTAAGCCGCTGCGAAAGAGTCGATAGACTGTCTTTTGTAGATTTTCTGCCTGGGCGAGCGGTTTCTCGGCCAGCATTCGTTGCCCGGTTTGGTCGATGAAGCTAGTGGCGAGCGAGCCGATGTCGTTGACTCAGCAGCCTCTCCGGCGTGGGAGATGGATCGGCCGTTCCGCTACATAAGTGGTTACAGGAAATAAGGTTGCCAAACTCGCGTTCCAAGCTGCCGAGGTCAGAAAACCGCCTGCAAATCGCCCGCTGGCTCAAATCGCCATCAATAAAAGACAGTCTATTGCCGATTCGTTCTTGGCCCGTGGCCGCCCGGCAAGGCCAGAATCCTCGCGGGTTTCAGGCGTGGGCGATGGCGATTGAGGGGCAAACGGCGGCGTTCAACCTGCCACCGACGCGTCTTCAACCTCCCGACGACACGCCGAAGAGGTGAGATCGGGGTCGGAAACGCCAAACGTCAGCCCAGATTAATATGTGACCACTCTGCAGAAGGGGTTTCGCGAGCTGTTTCGCCCGTCCGAAGTCAGAACGCGCGCAGCAAACCCCGGAGCTGTTCGCCGACAGCTTTTTTGGAGAGCATTCGAGGCTCTGAAGTCGCGAACGGTGGGCCTCTTCCCGCATGGTCAGAGCGCGGGACCATTGG
>JBIKVL010000546.1:0-3977 GCA_044356875.1 Pirellulaceae bacterium
TCGAGTCTGGCGGCCCGAAGGTCGACGCGAACAGTTGACGTTCTTCGAAGAGCCGGCGACCGGCTCGTTTTTGCCTCGGGAAATCAAGGCGGGCGGCGGCCAGGGCGTTGTCAACGGAAATAACAACGGAAATAACAACGGAAATAACAACGGCAAAAACAACGGCAACGGCCCCAACCAGGCTGCGGGCTCCGGGGCCACAGCGGTAGACGATGCGATTCTGCTGTCGATGGATGCGGGGGGCAACGAAAACAGCCAACTGCACCTGTTCGAGCCGCGTCGCTATCGAGTGACCCGGCTGACGGACGGCAAATCGCGGAACAATCTGCAAACGGTGCGACCGGATGGGCGGCTGGTGGCGTTCAGCAGCAATCAACGCAACGGCCGCGACATGGATTTGTATGTCGCCGATCCCCGGTCGACGGATCCGCCGCGGCTCTTGATGGCGGTCGATCGACAGACGTGGGGTGCCGCCGATTGGTCGCCCGACGGCAATAAGCTGCTCCTCTCCCGGTACGTTTCGATCAACGAGAGTTATCCGGCGTTGCTGGACGTCGAGTCGGGTAAGCGCGAAGAGCTGCGTCGGCCCGGCGCTGGGACGGCCGCCTTCGGTCCGATGGCTTTCGCGGCCGATGGTCGCTCGATTTTCATCGCGACCGACGCGGACAGCGAATTCCGCCGCCTCGCCCGGCTCGATCTTGCGAGCGGCGCGTACGAGTGGTTGACCAGCGATATTCCGTGGGACGTCGCCGACCTGGATGTCGAGCCGCGGACCGGGGATGTCGCGTTCACGACGAACGAGGACGGGGCCAGTCGGTTGTATTGGATCCCAGGAGGCAAGGGGCAGCGACGCGACTTGCCGTTGCCACTCGGGGTGGTCGCGGGTATCGAATTCTCACCTGACGGCCAGCAGCTCGGATTCACCCTGGCTCGGCCCGAGGCGCCGGCCGACGCCTACTCGGTGGAACTCGCCACCGGCAAGCTGACGCGGTGGACGGTCAGCGAGGTGGGTGGGCTCGATCCGGCCGGCTTTGTGCGTCCCGAGCGGATTCAGTTCCCGTCATTCGACGGCCGCAAGATTCCGGCCTACTACTATCGATCGGCGAACGCCGCCGCCGCCGGTTCCGCCAAGGCCGCGAAGTCGCCCGTGCTGATCAACATCCATGGCGGTCCCGAGAGCCAATACCAGCCGCTGTTTTCGGCCGCCTCGCAGTTCTACGCCAAAGAACTCGGCATCGCCGTGATCCATCCCAATGTGCGTGGCTCGGCCGGCTACGGAAAAACCTACCTCAAGCTCGACAACGCCGAACGCCGTGAAGACAGCGTGAAGGACATCGGCGCGTTGCTCGATTGGATCGCGACCCGCGACGAGCTCGACGCGTCGCGCGTGGCGGTTTCCGGCGGATCGTACGGCGGCTATATGGTGCTCGCCTCGCTCACGAACTTTCCCGATCGAATCCGCGCGGGCGTTGATATTGTCGGGATCGCCAACTTCCTTACGTTCCTGGAACGGACGGCTTCCTATCGCGTGGACCTGCGGCGGGCCGAGTACGGCGACGAACGCGACCCGGCGATGCGCGCCGTCTTCGAGCGCATCAGTCCGCTCAACAACGCCGATCGCATCCGCTCGGCGTTGCTCGTGATCCACGGCAAAAACGACCCGCGGGTGCCGTTTTTCGAAGCCGAACAGATCGCGGCCAAAGTCCGGGCGAATGGACGGACCGTCTGGACCGT
The DNA here is from genome assembly GCA_044356875.1 of Pirellulaceae bacterium. Lineage (GTDB taxonomy): Bacteria > Planctomycetota > Planctomycetia > Pirellulales > Pirellulaceae > CAIXSC01. Next base: position 1,735 of record JBIKVL010000546.1, read on the forward strand.
GTTCGCCGCCAACGAAGGCCACGGCATGGCGAAGAAAGACAACGCCGACTACGCCCGCGCGGTCGAAGCTCTGTTCCTGCGGGAATCATTGCGTTAACTCGACGCGTTGAACCACGGATGACGCGGACCGCCAAGATGACGCGGACCGCGCGGCTGCAACGGATGGATTGGGCCTTGTATGCTTCCCCAAGTCGCGACAGGTTTCACTGTGGACAAAAAAACCGGCTGGTCGTCTTGCTTGGGATTATCCGCTGTTGCCTTGGCCGCTTTCGCGACAGCCACTTTCGTGACAGCTGCTTTCGTGACGGCCACCACGGTCGCGCACGCCGAGACGCTGAAGGTATCCAGCGATTTCGAGGGGGCGTCGGTCAAGCTGTTGGGGATTGACCAGACAACACGCGAGATTTCGTTCACCTCGGGCGGCGACGCCGCGCGTGGCTGGCCCTGTTGGTGGTACTTCCGCATCGACGGCGTGACGCCCGGCGAGTCGATTTCGCTGCGGCTGCGCGGTTCGAAGGCCGTCCAGGACAAGCCAAACGCGAAACCGCTAGCCGCGTCGTGGGCGATGCCCGTCGAAGCGACTTGGTCGGCCGACGGAGCGACATGGCTGCGAAGCGACCCCGGAACGAAGGTGGAAGACGCGTTGGTTTACGTCCTTCGCCCCTCGACGTCGTCGCTGTATGTCGCGTGGGGACCGCCCTGCACGCCGCGGACCGCGGCGGAATGGGTACGCCAGTGGGCGGCGAACTCGCCGCACGCGAAGGCCGCCGAGCTCTGTCGTTCCCGTGAAGGACGCGCGGTGCCGATGCTGCACGTCATGGAAGGCGAGCTCCCGCGGGAAAAGCGGTTTGGAATCTGGGTGCAAGCCCGTCAACACGCCTGGGAGAGCGGCTCCAGTTGGGTTGCGCGGGGCTTCGGCGATTGGCTCACCGGCAACTCGGCGGAAGCGGCATGGCTCCGGCAGCACGCGGAGATCTATCTCGTGCCGATCATGGACGTGGACAACGCGGCGACCGGCAATGGCGGAAAGGACGCCGCGCCCCACGACCACAACCGCGATTGGTCCGACACGCCCCGCTGGAACGAAACGGCGGCCGCGATGGCCAAAGTGAAGGAACTGGTCAAAGAAGGCCGAATGGACCTGTTTCTCGATCTGCACAACCCAGCGCCCGGCGACCCCACGTTTTTCTACATACTCGACCAGGAGTTGCACCCGAGCAGTTCATTGTTGCTGCGGGATCGGTTTATCGAACTGGCCTACAGCCGGATCAGCAAAATCAAGCCGTTGATCCCGATGAGCAATCGGCCGAAGGTGACGGGACCGAACTATCATCCGCTGTGGAAAAACATCAGCGCGAATTGGGTGGCGATGAACGGCAATCCGGCGACGGTGTCGGTCTGTTTGGAAACGATCTGGAACTACAAGAATTGCACGACGGACGGCTACCGCGCGGTGGGCATGAACCTCGCCGCCGCGTCCCACGATTTCCTCCGCCTTCGCTAACAGGAATCTTGAATGGACCGCTTAGGAAACTACTCGTTGCCGTTCGGTCAGAATCGTCCCGTGGCTCGGCGCGACGCGATCAAGTCGGGATTGAGTGTTTTAGCAGCAGCAGCAGCAGCGTCATCCGCGACCGCGATGGTTGGCTCCTGCCCTATCGCCACCGCCCAGGAAAAGGCTCCCGGCTCCAGCAAAGCCGACGATCGGCGCTCGTCCCCGAAGCGGTATGAGATGCGAAAGTCGATCAACCTATGGGCGTTTCCGTACCCCGAGCGGATGACGCTTGAAGAGTGCCTCCGGTTGGCGAAGCGGGCCGGTTTCGATGGGATTGAACTGAACTATGACTTGGACAACGACCTATCGCCGAAGGCCTCGCCCAAAGAGTTCGCGGCGATTCGCGCGCTCGCGGACCGGGTGGGCATCGAGATCAGTGGACTCTGTTCGTTCCTGTTTTGGCCTTATCCTCTGAGCAGCAACGATCCAGCCAAGCGGTCGCGGGGCATTGAACTGGCGGGCAAGATCGCGGAAGCGGCTAAACACATGGGAGTCGAGAACGTGTTGGTGGTGCCGGGCGCCGTGCATATTCCTTGGCGCAACGACCACGAGCCTGTGCCAAACGACGTGTGCGATCGCCGCGCTCGGGAAGCGGTCGGGCAATTGGCCAAACAGGCCGAAAAGCTCAAGGTGACGCTCAACATCGAGAACATCTTTTTCAACGGCTTTTTAATGACGCCGATGGAGA
>JBIKVL010000547.1:0-3975 GCA_044356875.1 Pirellulaceae bacterium
CTGTCGGGCGTCGGTACTCGCTAACGGGACGCTCGACGGGCTGGCCGTCGCGGGTTCGCACGGCGGTTCCGTCGCTGTGGATCCGCCCAACGAACCGCTGGGGAATGCGGCAATGCACCGTCACTCGATCTTCCTGGTAGCGCTGGGAGAGAATCTCGCCATGCTCGGCCAAGTAGGCGAGCAGCTTGCCGTTGCCCACATGCGTTTCGACCTCCAGATCGGCGAACGCGCGGCTCAACGCGTCGCTCACCGCGATCGCCAAGCGGTCGAAGCCGTCGCGTGCCCGAGCGCTGATCGGCACCGCGTTGGGGTACCGCAACATTAAGCCTGCCGCTCGTTCGGCCGCCATCGGCCGATCGGTCTTGTTGAGCACCAGCAAGGTGTCTTTCGCCTGAATGCCGATCTCTTCGAGCACGGTGTAAACCGCCGAGATCTGTTCCATCGCGGCCGGATTCGAGGCGTCCGCGATATGCAGCAGCAGATCGGCCTGCCGCGCTTCCTCCAGCGTCGCCTTAAAGCTGGCGATCAGCGAGTGCGGCAGGTCGCGAATGAATCCAACGGTGTCGCTCAACAACACGGGGCCCCAGCTCGGCAGATGCCAGCGGCGGGTACGCGTGTCGAGAGTCGCGAACAGCTTGTCGGCGGCCAGCACGTCGGCGTCGGTCAACGCGTTCATCAAGGTGCTTTTGCCGGCGTTGGTGTAGCCGACCAGCGACACGGTCATGTGGTCGCGGCGAGCGGCCACCTGCCGTTCCTTCCGCCGCTCGATCCCGTGCAACTCCTCGCGAAGTTCGTAAATGCGCTTTTCGACCAGCCGCCGGTCGGTTTCCAACTGCTTTTCACCGGGGCCACGCATGCCCACGCCCATCTTAATACGCGACAAGTGCGTCCAGAGGCGCTTGAGGCGCGGCAGCGAATACTCCATTTGCGCCAATTCGACCGCCAACCGCGATTCGTAGGTGCGGGCGTTCGAGGCGAAGATGTCCAGAATCAGTTCGGTGCGGTCGAGCACTTTGACCTTGAGCGCCTTTTCCAGATTGCGGGACTGGCCCGGATTGAGGTTGTTGTCGAACAACACCACATCCGCGTCGTGCTCCTCAACCAGCCGCTTCAGCTCTTCGACCTTTCCCGAGCCCATGTAAGTCGCGGGATCGGGCCGTTCGCGGCGCTGGGTCATGCCACCTTCCACCTTGACGCCGGCCGTCGTCGCCAAACCCTCCAATTCCTCGAGCGGTTCGCCAATATCCTCATGGTCGGGCAGAATGACCCGCACCAGCACCGCCTTCTCACTTCGAATACTTTGACCGCGTTGGATCTCGTGCGCCACAGGGATAAGTTTTCCTTGCTCGACAGGGTCGGAATGGAGGACACAAAAGCGGAACGACAATTCGAACCTTCCAACAAACAATAAACTCGAATTGCTCCCACGAAATATAGCGGGTGGAAAATAGGACGCGAAACATCCCCGCTAGGTTCGCCGTCCACGCAAACTCGAAGCGCGAATTCCAGCGGCGGCCAAGAGGCACACCGCCGGCATGATCGGTCCCCGCATTCGCAGGTTGCTCCAGTAGAACGTATGCGCGGCGGAAAAGCAGAGCAGTAGCGCGACCAAGGGACTCCAGGCCCACACGCGTCGGAATCCGGTCCAATCCGGGACCGCGACGCGCCGTCGCAACAGGGGCGACGCGACGCGCGAAATGGCGGCGAGCCACGCGAGCAGTCCCCAAGCGGCGAACACCCCAACCGCCAAATACCACATCGCGATGCCGTGCCGAACGGCCCAAGTCATACGCGATTCCCCCACCGCTGTCGCTTGTGGCAAGGGACTCCAGAACTGCCCGAGCCGGTACAACGAGGCCCTGCCAAACGCGACCGGATCGGCGGCAATATGGCGTCGCGCGCAGCGATTCGCGAGTTCGTCTTCAGCCAACTCCCACGCGGCGCCCCGCAAGCGGTCATGGGCGGCTCGTGGGCCTACCACCAGCGACTCGCGGCAGCGTTCCATCAAATAGTCGTCCCCAGGCAACCGCCACGGGAGCCCATCCGGCGACGGCCCCGCGAGCGACGCGTAGAAGTCTGGATTGTTGCCGAGCAGCAGCGTGTAACCGCCATGAGTCGTCGTCGCGATCCACCGTCCCATTTGCCATCCATTCCGCACGACCCACGGTGCGATCACCGCCAGACCACCGGCCAATACGAAGGCCGCTAATTTGACCGCCAACTTGAACGTGTCTCTGCTCGTGTCTCTGCTCGCGTCCCTGCCCGAGTCTCTGCTCAAATTTCTGCCCGTGTCGCTGTCCGTATCTCTGGCCACTGGTTTATTCGACAGGTTGGCTGTCGTTACGGCTGGCATCTTGGCTCTCGCCTGGGCGCCGTTTCGATCTCCGTCGCGAACGCGGGTCAGCCATCGGGCCACGAACATAGCGGCGGCGAGACCCGCTAGCCAAGGAAGGAAAGTGGGGCGGCACAGTGCCGCCAGTCCCGCCACAGCGCCGGCGACTACCGCCCAAGCCGAGTCGCATCCGAAGACGGACTTGCGTTGAACTCGCGGTCGCGTCACGACGGCGATCGCCTCCACAGCGCAAACCAGCCCGCCAGCCGCGAGGAACGCGGCCAGCGTCTCGGTCATCACCAGCGTGGATTGACGCAGAAGGATCGGATCGCAGGCGGTGAGCAGGCCGGCGACCGCCGCGAGGCGGCCTAGTCGCAGCCGCTTGCCGGCACGCAGGACGAATGCCACCGTTCCCACACCCAGCGTCACATGCAGCGCCGCGATCCAAAATCGCGACACACCATGGTCCGTCGCGAAACATGCCAGCAGCAGCGGATACAACGGCGGTCGATAAGCGGTTGGATAAATCGTGCCATCGGCGGGATCAGGGCGGCCGTAGACGCCAGTCCGCGCGAAAGTTTCCGCCAGATGGCGATAGCTGTCGGGATCGGCCTTTAACTGTTCCAATCCAGCCAACGCGATGGCGATCCGCACCACCGCCACCACGACGAGCACCGTCAGCGGATGGGCCGCTACCGCGATTGTCCGGGCCCTCATCCCCTTGTCATTCACCGGTTCGACGTCCATGGTACGTGCGCCGAGCGCGTGACCCGCCAGTCCGCTGTCGCGGACGCGGTCCGCCTACGACAAGCCAGCGGAGCGGCTGGGAATGAGAAGGAAGATTCATGGAAGTGGACGACACTGGGCCTCTCGACGACCAACCTGCGAACCCCGCCCGAATCGAACCGCCCACCACTAGGCACGCGTGGCTCATCGAACGGTTGCTCGACGCGCGGTGGTGGTTGCTCGGTGTTGGCCTGTTGCTCGCGGCGATCAGCTTTCCGCTGGCGCAACGGATCGAGTTTAACCGATCGATCGAAAACATGTTCGCGGCCGATGATCCGGTGGTTCCCCCCTATCGCCGGCTGAAGGAAACATTCGGCGGCAACGAGATCGTGCTCTGCGTCGTGCGGATTCCTGACCTGCTGGCCGCCGACGGCAGCGGCATCACGCGGCTCGCCACGCTTGGCGACACCTTGCGGGGCGTGCCGGGAGTCCGGGATGTCCTGACGCTCGATCGACCGATCGGACCGGCGATTGTCGGAGCGGATGGCTTGGCGGCGCGGCTGCGGGATGTGTTCGCGGGCTATACCCACAGCACGGATGGCCGCATGGCCGCCGCTGTTTGCCTACTGGAACCGGAAGAGACGGCGTCGCCCAACGACGCGGCTCCCCGCTGGCCGCCGCGGACCGAGACCATCGCGCGGCTCCGCGCGATCATGGAGTCGCCGCCCGCCGGCCTGCCCGCTGGGATGATCGCGGGCGAACCGGTGATGGTCGTCGAAGGCTTTCGCTCGCTCGAAAGCGACGGCCGTTTGCTGGCCACTTGGTCGACGCTGCTCGTGGGCATCGTCATCGTGGTCTGCTTTCGCAGCCTGCGGTGGGTCGCCATTCCGCTGGCCGTGGTTCAACTGTCGTTGTGG
>JBIKVL010000548.1:0-3973 GCA_044356875.1 Pirellulaceae bacterium
CGTGTCATCTCGTGGATCGGATTCACCGTTCCCAACACATTCGACACGGCCGTGAATGCGGCCAGCCGAGTCCGCTCGTTAAGCATTCCCGACCAAGCGTCAAGATCCAACCGACCATCCGCCGTAAGCGGTGCGAACCGCAACCGGCATCCCGTCCGCGCGGCAAGCTGCTGCCAAGGGACGATGTTCGAGTGATGCTCCATGATCGTCAGCAGGATCTCGTCGCCGGCCCGCACATTCGCCAATCCCCAGCTATTCGCGACCAGATTGACCGACGCTGTCGTGCCCGAGGTGAATATCACCTCGTGCTTGCGGGCAGCGTTCAGCAACCGCCGCACCGACTCCCGCGCTCCCTCGTAGCGTTCGGTGGTCCGCGCCGCCAGCGTGTGGCCGCCGCGATGCACGTTGCTGAAGTAGCACTCGTAAGCCTCCCGCATCGCGTCGATCACCGCTCGCGGACGCTGCGTGGTCGCCGCGTTGTCCAGATAGACCAACGGCAGTCCATCGCTCACCGTCGTCCCGAGAATCGGAAAGTCGTCGCGCAAGGCCGCCACTTCGGCATCGGTCAACCGTTCGACAAGCTGGGCCGACGACGGCATCGCCGCTGACTGCGCGGCCGCCCCGCGCGGTGGATTCGCGTTCGGCACGGGCATCACCAGTGATTCGCTGGAAGCGTGCGCCCCGCCCGAAACATCCGCGCTGCCTGAAACGTTCGCGCTGCCTGAAACGCTCGCGCTGCCTGAAACGTTCTCGCTGGCTGCCGCAGCGGGCGTTTGTAGCCTGATCCGAGCGGCTTCGGCCTGCTCGGCGATCGAACGCACGAAGAGCACCATCGAGTGCAGTCCGTTGCTGCGCATCGGCGACAGGAACGTCCGCAGTTTGAGCCGTTCGAAGAGCGGTTCCACACCGAAGGCCAGGATTTCCCGCGGCGTGTGGTTGGAAAATGCCGCAAGCAAAATCGCCACCAAGCCGCGAACCATCGGCGCATCGCTGTCGGCGAGGAACCGCAACCGCGGCTCGACCGGGCTCGTAACACCAGTCGACGAAGCGCCTGTCGATGAAGCACCTGCCGGCGACACCACGGGCGGCGACACCACGGTTGGCGCTGGATCGAGCACCAGCCACACGTTGCTTTGGCAACCTTGCACCCGGTTCGACTCGGTCCGCGCCGCTTCGGGAAAGGCCGTCAGGCAGTCGCCCAACTCGATCAAGTATTCGAGCCGTTCGGTACCGTCGGTCAATTCGGCGAACTCGTCAACGATTTCATCCAGTCGCGGTAATGCGGACGCCATGGCGTGGGTGGTTCCTTCAGAGTGCGTTCGGCCTGCGATAGTGTAGGGCGGGCACCCGCGATCCGGGTAGGCGTTGATTTAACGCTCGCCCTCGCCGCTGCCACTTGCCTGGGAACGCTCTTCGGGCCGCACGGCCGACCGCGATTCGTCGGCGTTGAGCACGACCACCGTCCATGGAGACATGGCCGCGACCCGAGCGGCCGCGTCCATGTCGGCCACGAAGATCCGCACGTCGTCGCGGGGCAAATCGTCCAACCATAGATCGCCCAACAGACGCCATTCCTGTTCACGCGACCAGTCGATCGGCCTTTTGCCGGCGCGGGTCGTTTGAAGCTGGAACCATGGTCGATCCGGCTCGGCCAGTTTCTCCCAAACCGACTCGTCGCCGTAGATCGCGGGACGGGCCCCACATGTGGCCAACCGATCCATGCGGATCGCGATCCCGAACGGCTCGGCATCCCAGCGGCGTCGATGCGCCCGATACGTGCGCAACGCGGGGCGCTGCTCGAGCGGCGCCGCCGACCAACAGACCGATGCGGCTGCGCCGCGGATGGCCAGCGGCGACGCCCGCAAACGCCGCTCGCGGACGATTCGCATCAGCGTGGCCAACGCCGACCGGTCCCGCTCCGGACGCTCAAACAGCAGCTCATCCAGGAACTCGGTCTCCGTCTGTTCGTCCCACGGCCCCTCATGCCGACGCGTCGCATGCCACAGCGCCGGCCAAGGCAGCGGCAAGGTGGCGATGTCGATCGCGGCGGGCTGCGATCCTCGCGCCGGCAATAATGGCTCCGATCGCTGCGATGGCCTTGAAGCGGGAGCCGTCTCGGGGCCGTCCAGCCGCACCGGCTGCCAATCGGGCGATTCGCGTCGCTGATCCGCGATCATCCGCTCGACGGACCCGCCACGTCGCGCGGCGAGCACACGGATTTCCTGGCCGAGCAGCCACAACAAGCGATCGCGCAATGGCGCCACTCCGTCCGTTTCGGTGGAACGATCCGAATCCGTTCGCACCCAAAGATGAAAAGTCGTCGCCGGGGTGTCCGTGGCGCTCGCTCCACGGGGCGAGTTCGCCAGCGACTCGGCGCTACCGTCCGCGTCAGACAGTTCAGCGGATAATTCAGCGGACGGTTCAGCGGACAGTTGACTGGACGGTCCGTCGGAAGTGACGCGTCCAGACAGGGTTGCGGGCTTTGTGGCGAACCGCAGATAGATCGTGGGAAGTCCGAAGTGGCGGGCGGCGTGGAGCACATAGCGGCACGCCGCCGTACCTTCGACGGCGACGAGCCAGCCGCCGGCGCCGCGGGCTTCCTCGCAAGCGGTTCGCAGCCGCCGGAACCACTCGGGATGTTCGTCGAGCGCTTTGGGAAGGCGTGAACTGAGCAGGCTCCAGCGGCGGACCGAGGGACCCGTCTGCGCGGCATGAACGCGGCACTCGCCGACCCACCGCGCGACGCGGTCGGCCGGCAGGTCCGAAAAGACCGCGGCCAGTTCCCGCCATTCCACGGCGGCGACTACTTCAACAGGGCTTCGAGCTTGCCGGCGAGCTCTTCCACTCGGTGAGCCACGCCGACGACTTTCCCTTCCTTATCGACCAGCATCATGGTGGGAATGGCGCGGACGCCATAGCGTTTCGCCAAGTCTTGGGTCTCCTCGCCCGCCAGCGTCACCCACGGCAGCTTGTGCTGATCGTTGAACGCTTGCAGCGCGTCGAGATCCTGATCGATGCTGACGCCGACGATGTCGAAGCCTTTCGCCTTGTGCTTTTCGTACACGGCGCGGACGTTGGGCAGTTCACGAATGCACGGCCCGCACCACGTCGCCCAGAAGTCGACGAGAACGACCTTGCCGCGATACTTGGCCCACTGGAATTCCTCGCCGCCGAGCGTCTTGCCAGCGAGCTCGATCGGCTTGCCGACAAGCTCCGAGTCGCCGCCGCCGGAGGGCTCGGCCAACTTCTTGCCATAGCGGGCCAACGTCTTGTCGCCGCTTTTGGCGAACAAGCCGCCGAACTCGGTGAACAGCTTCTCCCGCTGGTCATCGTCCGCCAACTCGTTGATCAGCCGAACCGTGTGCGAGGCGAGCCGCAGATGTTTGCCTTCCAGCTTTTCCTGGCGGCAGAAGTCGCGAACGTCGCCGAGCAGCTCTTGGATTTCCGCCGCTTCCTTGGTTTCGGCTTGCATGACGCGTCGTTCCAGCCGCAGGAAACGTACCACGGATGCGACCGTCGGCCGTTCGTCCTTCGCCAACGACTCGACGAACGCCGCCAATTGGTCGTCCGCCTCCTTCTCGTCCCGATTACTGGCTTCGGATAGCACGCGAATCTTCGCGTCGATCGCCACCAGTTGGAATTTAGCGGGAGTTTCCGGATTGGCGAGCAATCGATCGGCGGCGATCACGATCGCTTCGACAAATCCGGGTCGCTCGCGAATGCTCTTCGGCTTGTCGAACATCCGGTCGATGAAGTCGACCAATTCGAGCGGCTTGAGATCGGCGCGCGGCGCGTAGGGGTTGGCCTCGGGAAGGCGCGGGCCGCCCGCCGCCGGCGCGGCTGGTGGATCCGCTGGCTTCGCCGCAGGCGCCTTCGCGGCCGACGCTTCATCGGCGACCACCGCGAGCAAGCTCGCAAACACCGTGGCCATGGCGGAACGGCGTGGAGCGACGGCGAGCCACACGGGCGACCA